>CAYPYM010000090.1:5542-8587 GCA_964414435.1 uncultured Ignavibacteriales bacterium
CAATCGTTACCCTAACCGCCACTGTCTTCGCCGCCGAAAGTCTGCCCGGCGCCGATGTGGCCCCGCGTACCGATCTGTCCGGCCTGGCCCTCGATGTGGCCACGGCCCAGACGCTTACCTTTACTCCTAACCTCGGTCAATTCTCCGACCTGACGGCCTTCCGGGCCGAGACCAACGGCTCGTACGTGTGGTTTACCGAGAACGGAGTGTTTTATCATTTCATCCGGCAGATCGAACCGACCGACTCCCCCGACGAACTTGCTCGCTTCGGATACACCGTTCCGACCACTCCCGACAGCATCGAATATCGCCTGGTTCGACTCTCATTCGAGGGAGCCAACGCCAGTCCTGCCCTCCGCGGCCGCGACGTCGTCGCCGAGAATACGAACTACTTCTACGGCAGCGATCCAAGCCGTTGGGCCACCGACGTTCCCCGGTACGGCCGGATCGTCTACGAGGACCTATACGACGGCATCAATCTCGTCTATTACAGCAGCGGCTCCGCGCTCGAGTACGATTTCGAGGTGGCGCCCGGCGCCAGCCCGTCGGATATCCGGGTACGGATCGACGGCGCCTCCGACATAACGGTCAACACCGCCGGCCACCTTGTCATCTCGACCGACCTCGGCCAGATTATCGAGCAGGAGCCGGTGGTGTACCAGCTCGACGGCGCCGCGAAGGTTCCGGTCGCCGCCCGGTTCGATCTGGTCGACAGCAGGTCGTTCCAATTTGCCTTGCCGGACGGATACAACCCCAACCTGCCGCTGGTGATCGACCCGGTGATCGACTACTCGACCCTGCTCGGCGGCACCGGCAACGATTACTGCCGGGGCGTCGCGATCGATCCGGATGACAACACGTATGCGGTCGGCTACCTGACCTCGGCCGATTTCCCGCTCAAGAACGCCTACGACAGCACCTATGCCGGGGGCGGCACCGCCGGCTACGATATAGTTGTCTGCAAGGTCTCGCCGTTGGGTGACTCCCTGATCTACAGCACCTATCTCGGCGGCGCCACCGGCGATGATCGCGGCTACGCTATCACCGTCAATTCAGCCGGTGAGGCGTTCGTGACGGGCCACTCCAACTCAACCGACTTCCCGACCGTCTCCCCGCTCCAGGCGACCAATAACGGCGGCGAGGACGTCGTGATTGCGCGGCTGTCGGCCGCCGGCGACGCCCTGCTGTACTCGACCTATTTCGGCGGCGCCGGTTCCGATGTCGCCAACGGTATCGCGGTCGACAACTCCGGCAATCTCTATGTGGTCGGATCCAGCGAATCAGGCGACCTCCACCTGGCCGGGACGATCTACGATAATTCGCTCGACGGCACCAAAGACGCCTTTGCGCTCAAGCTCAGTGCCGACGGCCAGTCGATGATCTACGGCACCTACCTCGGCGGTTCCGCAATCGATGCCGGCCTCACGCTGGCAGTCGATCCCGGCACCGGCGAAGCCACGGTGGCGGGCAACACCCTGTCCTCCGATTTCCCGGTCGGCGGAAACTATGACGACACCTACAACGGCGGCACATCGGTGGGCGACATCTTCGCAACCCGGCTCGACGCCGCCGGCAACAGCCTCCTGTACAGCACCTACATTGGCGGAGCAGCCGAGGAAGCTGCGCTCGGTCTCACCGTCGACAGCGCCGGGAATGCCTTCATCTGCGGTTATACCGGGTCCAGCAATTTCCCGGTCGTGAACGCCTTCCACCCCACGCCCAACGGCAACCTCGATGCGTTCGCGCTGAAGCTTGCGGCCGACGGCAACGCGCTGCTCTACTCGACCTTCCTTGGCGGGGCGAATATCGATATCGCGACCGCCGTCGCGATCGACAAACTCGGACTTGCCTATGTCACGGGGAACACCTTCTCCCCCGCCTTCCCGACCAAAGGCGCCTTCGACAGCACCTACTCGAATCTCTCCGATGTCTTTATCACCTGTTTCGGCCAGCCCGGCGACACGCTCGTATACAGCACCTTCCTGGGCGGCTCCGGCTTTGATTTCGGCTACGGCATCGCGGTCGATACCGGCCAGAACGCCTACCTCGGCGGCTACTCCAGCACCTGGGGATTCCCCGCCGTGAATGCCATCCAGGATACCTCCAACGGCCTCTACGACATCTTTGTCGCCCGCGTCGCGATCGACCAGTTCATCTGCATCGACTCCGATGGCGACGGGTTCGGCGATCCCGACCACCCCGAAAACGAGTGCCCGCCCGACAACTGCCCGTATATCTACAATCCCGATCAGACCGATTCCGACGGTGACGGCGTGGGCGATTCCTGCGATGTTTGCCCCGGCTACGACGACACGGCCGACGCCGACGGCGACGGGGTGCCCGACGGATGTGATATCTGCCCCGGATTCGATGACAACGTCGACACGGATGGCGATGGTGTGCCCGACGGCTGCGATGTCTGCCCCGGCTTCGATGATGCCGTCGACGGTGACGGCGACGGCGTTCCGGACGGCTGCGACAACTGCCTGACGATCGCCAACGCCGATCAGACCGACAGCGATAACGACGGTATCGGAAACGCCTGCGACAACTGCCCGACCTATGCCAATCCGTCGCAAACCGACACCGACGGCGACGGCATCGGCGATGCCTGTGACGCCTGTACCGACACCGACGGCGACGGTTACGGCAACCCCGGATTTCCCGCTAACACCTGCCCGGTTGACAACTGCCCCTACACCTACAATCCGGGACAGCAAGACTCCGACGGGAACGGCATCGGCGATGCCTGCGACGTCGGCTGCTGTGTCGCGCCGATGCGAGGCAATGTCGACGGCGATCCGTCCGACGCCGTCAACGTCGCCGACCTCACTTATCTTGTGCAGTACCTGTTCGGTTCCGGTTCGCCGCCGCCCTGCCCCGAGGAGGGGAATGTCGACGGCGATGCGAGCGGCAGCGTTAACATCGCCGACATCACCTACCTCGTCCACTACCTCTTCCAGGGCGGAGCAGATCCCGCACCCTGCCCGTAGCCGACTCTGCGCAGGGGCACGTCGGGCCCCCGGTAAAACAGCGATTCATGGC
>CAYPYM010000091.1:0-8553 GCA_964414435.1 uncultured Ignavibacteriales bacterium
TTTCCACGGCCGCAACACGGTCAGCCGCATCGCCAGAAGGAGCGCCCCCACAAAAAAGCCGTAAATGTACGTCATGAAAATGACTCCGCCGAGGAGCCCGCCACCGACATACCACTTCCATCCGCGTTGCGCGGGTCGCACCTGCTCGATGAAGAGCAGCCACCAGGGGACAAACAGCATATTCCCGACAAAAGCGTGCGGGGCTGTCATCGGCGCTAACTTGGCCACCGCGGCGTAGAGGAAACTGACCAGCGTGATGATGACCGCCTGATACGACGTGACCATCCGTCGCCAGAGAAAGTAGATGATAAACGGACCGAGCAGGAAAATGTACTGCGTGCCGATCTTGATCATCTGGTAGGCCTCGAGCGAGAAGATGCGCGCATAGATCGACAACAGCCAATAGTAGACCGGCGGATAAAACGGCGGCAAACCGCGATAGTAGAAGTCGACCGGAATCCACCAGTTCACGAACTTCTCGATCATCGCGGTGTGGAACTTCTGGTCGCCCCAGTAACCGTTGAATCCGAACCGGGTGCCGTCGAATATGAGACTGACCGCAATCGCGGCATACACCGCGAACAGCCCGATCACCAGCGGGCCTTTGGCCTTCCATTTCAGGCGCAGATTCCACACCAGCGCGACACTGAGCACAAACAGCAGTCCCCAGGCATCGAGCCAGATAAGATCGTAGATGAGTTCTTCTTCAGAGAAGACTTTCGCCGGAAATGAATAGCGGAACAGGTGCGCGGCCAGCACCGCGAACAGGGCCAGCACCGCGGGCGTGACCGCGCGCGGCCATCGTTCGAGCAGCCGTTTTGTAGATTGGAGCATCCCCATTAGCCGAAAGGAAACCGCCGCCTCGACCGCTGTCAACGTTATTCTCTCGAGGTGCACGGAAAGGGTTGCGGAGAGCCCGCGAAATTACCACCTTGGGAACATGACGAAGTGCTCCGTCCGCTCCATGCTCCCGGGAGTTCTCCTGGTCGCCTCA
Source organism: uncultured Ignavibacteriales bacterium (assembly GCA_964414435.1). Taxonomy (GTDB): domain Bacteria; phylum Zixibacteria; class MSB-5A5; order GN15; family FEB-12; genus JAGNLV01. The sequence goes on from CAYPYM010000091.1 coordinate 995, forward strand.
ATATTCCTCGGGATATCGTGCGGTCACGATACGCCCGCCGTGCGGGAGACGATCGCCGATGCTCGGATCGAACCGCAGGAGGTTGTCGCGCTCGATGCCAACCGCCGGCCGAATGCCCGGGTCGACACGGCCAATGCCCGGAAGTATCGAGAACCGCTCGATGCCGACAGTGTCGAGCTGGTCGAGTACAACGGCGGCCGGTATCACTGGCCGGTCGACATGTGTCATCGGGCGTTCGAGTTTCTCAACGCGTACCGCCTCACCGGCGACCGCGAATTCGTGCGACGGGCCGAGAAGGTCGCCCGCGCCCTCAATGCGATCGCGATCAGCTCGGACAGCGCCTGGTTCTGCCAGTATCTCTTTGAGTACCGCCTTCATGCCGATATCATCTTCACGCCGCCGTGGTATTCGGGCATGGCCCAGGGCGAATGGGCCGAGCTGCTGACCCGGCTCTACGAGGCCACCGGCGATTCGACCTATCTCTCGCAGGCCCGTTCGGTGTTCGAGTCGCTGCTGATTATCGGGCCGCGCCAGGGGCCGTGGGTGGCACGAATCGACAGCGCCGGTTACTACTGGATCGAGGAGTTTCCGGACAGCGCGCGTCCGGGAATGACGCTGAACGGGTTTATCGCGGCCCTGTTCGGCGTGTACGACTACTATCAGGCGAGCGGCGACGAACGGGCCAAGCAGGTTCTCGACGCCTCGCTCACGACGATCAAGCACTATGCCGGCGAGTTTCGCCGGCCGGGCGCGTTCAGCTACTACTGTATCGGGCATAAGTCGGTCGCCAATCGCTCCTATCATGATCTCCATGCCAGCATGATGCGCCATCTGTATCGTATGACCGACGACCCCTTTTTCCAGGCGATGAGCGACAGTCTGGAGGCCGACGGCGCCGCGGTCGGCGACGGCGGCGGCGGACATTAGGGCGATTGCCGGGCAAATCAAAAGCCGCCCCCGGTCGGGAGCGGCTTTTCAATAAAAACGATAGAATCTGTTAGGTCAGTTCAGATACGCGCGCAGCGAACGGCTGCGGGAGGCGTGACGGAGCCGGCGAATCGCCTTTTCCTTGATCTGCCGGACACGTTCGCGTGTCAGCGAAAAGCGCGCGCCGATTTCCTCGAGCGTCAGCGCCTTCTCATGGTTCAGACCAAAGTAGAGGTTGATCACCTCGGCTTCGCGCGGCGTCAGCGTATCAAGCGCCTTTTCAATCTCCACGCGCAGTGAATCTTTCAGGAGCGACTCATCGGGCGACGGCTGGAATTCATCTTCCAGGACGTCGATCAGCGAGTTGTCTTCCGACACCGAAAACGGCGCATCAAGCGAGAGATGCGAATTGGAGATTTTCAGCGTGTCGGCGACCTCGCCTTCGGTCAGCTCGAGTTCGCGGGCGATTTCCTCGGGCGACGGCACGCGGCCGAGGCCCTGTTCGAGACGGCTCGAGATCTTGCCGATCTTATGCAGCGTGCCGACCCGGTTGAGGGGCAGCCGAACGATACGGCTCTGTTCGGCCAGCGCCTGCAGAATCGCCTGTCGGATCCACCAGACAGCGTAGGAGATAAACTTGAATCCGCGGGTCTCGTCGAATCGCTTGGCCGCTTTGATCAGGCCGATATTGCCTTCATTGATAAGGTCGGCCAGGGACAGACCCTGATTCTGATACTGTTTCGCCACCGATACCACAAAGCGCAGGTTGGCCTTCGTGAGTTTTTCCAGGGCCTTTTTGTCGCCCTGCTTGATCTTCCTCGCCAACCGCACCTCTTCATCGGCGGTAATCAAAGGCGTTTCCCCGATCTCGCGGAGATACAGATCAAGCGACCTGTCTTCGTCGCGATATTTTAGGGATTGCTTAGCCACTGTTTACGACTATCTCCTTCCTATGAGAGTCAGCGGTAAACCACCCGCCACGGGAGGCGGTCATGTATGGTTTCGTTCAGCATTACAAAAAGAAGAATGACGGCAGGGCTCAGGGCCGCAGAACCTTCCGGGTCACGGTGCCGTCGGGTTCCTGAAGAATAATCGGAATCCGCCGGGAACCGGTCACCTTTTTGGCGGCCGCCTCTACCTCACTCAGTGCCTTTACCGTTTCATCATCGATCTGGAGGATGACGGAGCCGCGGGAGATTCCCGACCGGTCGGCGGGCGAACCGCCGTACACCTTCCGGACATAAATGCCCGGGACGTGTTCAATCGCCACCGCCTGAGCGATCTCAGGCGTAAGCGTCATGAGCTCCATCCCCATCCATTGGTACAGTTCAAAGTCATCCGTATCGCCCACCGGGGCGCTCGGCTGATTGGCCGCGGCCAGATACGTGTCGCGATCGCCGATCATGGCGTTCAGGCGCTCGCGGGCGCCGTCACGGACCAGTTCGATCGGCACGGCCTGTCCACTCCGAATCGTGGACACCATAACCGACAGCTGGCTGGCGTTGTTCACGTCCTGACCGTTAAATTTCACAATAATGTCGCCGCTCTTCACACCGGCCCGCTCGGCCGGCGAGTTGGCGAAGACCGAATCGATCCGCACCCCGCGGACCGCATCGAGCCCCTGCCGCTTGGCCTCGCGCTCGGTGACATTGTCCAGCAGGACGCCGAGCCAGCCGCGCTGAGCCTTCCCGGTCGAAATCAGATCGGGCACGACGGCGCGGGCGAGATTGATCGGGATGGCGAAGCCGATCCCGACCGAAGCGCCGGTCGGTGACGAAATCGCGGCGTTCACCCCGACACACTCACCGCGCAGATTCAAAAGCGGCCCGCCCGAGTTACCCGGGTTGATCGAGGCGTCGGTCTGGATATAATACTGGTAGTTGGGCGTCTCGCTGCCGAAATTCAGCTGGCTCCGCCCGACCGCCGAGATCACGCCCACCGTCACGGTGCGGTCGAGCCCTTGCTGCGGAAACGGATTGCCGATCGCGATTGCCCAGTCACCCACTTTCAGCTTGTCCGAATCGCCGAACGGGATCACGGTCACATCGTGCTCCGGTTCGACCTTCAATACGGCGAGGTCGGTCTCGGGATCGGCCCCGACCAGTTTGGCGCTGTAGTCGAATCCGTCGGCGGTGCGCACCGTCGTTTCGAGCGCCCCCTCAACCACATGGTTGTTGGTGAGGATGTAGCCGTCTTTACGGAAGAAAAAGCCCGAACCGGACGAGGTCGAATAGCCGGCCCGCTGGTGCCACCAGGGAACGTCGGCCTCGCGCGAGCGGGCGGATATATTCACCACCGCGTCCTGCACCTGTTCCACCACGGAAACGAACGGCGACTCCATCTCGCCGTCGCGCTCGACCACCGGGTATGGCCCGGTGCTATAGACGTTCGAGCCCGAGACGGGTTGCGCTTCCGATTGCGGGGTGAGGTCGAAATTGGAGGCGATGAGGATGCCGATCAGGACGCAAAGGACGGCAAAAACGCCGACCGTCGCAACCGTCAGCCCCCTTCGGCCACGATGATGTGCGGATTGGACAGTCCTATCCAAGTATTCTCATCCTCCAGTCAGACAGCCTTGTATGATACTTTCTTCCATACCTTCTGTCAAGTGTTAAATCTATCCGTCCTGCGCTCAATCGGCGAGCCCCGCCTTTGGATAATCTATTGTTATAACGCATCGAACCGGTGGTTGATTCAAAAAAAAGTCGTGCCGGAGCGGGATTAATTTTATGTCTGTCAACAATTTTTATTGGTACGAGCACCCTCCGGCCCCGCGCGATCACATTTCGCCCGGGTCACCCCGCCCGTTCGGCTAACTTATTGACATCAGCGCCAAAAGCGGCTACCTTGGGGCTGCCTATGACAACCGCCCCCGACATTCGCAACCGGCTGGTCGAAATCGGCCGCCGCATGTACGAACGCGGCTTCGTGGCCGGCTCCGACGGCAACCTGTCTGCCCGCCTCCCCGACGGCACTATTCTCATCACTCCATCCGGGGCGGCCAAAGGCGAACTGGCATCGGAGGATCTGGTTGTGGTCGAACCCGACGGCCGTCTGGTGGCGGGAGTCGGCAAACCATCGAGCGAAGCCGCCATGCACCTTTTCGTGTACCGGCGCCGCCCCGACATCATGGCCTGCGTGCATTCCCACGCGCCGCACGCGACAGCGTTCGCGGCCGCAGGCATCCAATTGCCGGACAGCGTCTTACCTGAGGTCGTGCTGTTTGTCGGGGGAATTCCCCTGACCGCCTACGCGCCGCCCGGCACCGAGGCGGTCCCAAAATCGCTGGAGCCCTTCGTGACCGACCACAACGCCTTTCTGTTGTGCAATCACGGCCTGCTGACAATCGGCCGGACTGTTCGGCAGGCCTGGTATCGGCACGAAACGGTCGAGCATTACGCCCGCATTGTGGCCCTGGCGCGACAACTCGGCTCGGTTGAGAGTATCCCGGCCGATGACATTCGCCGGCTCGATGAAATGCGCCGGCAACTGGCGGCCGCGCCGCCTGAACCGTCCTGAACGGGAGGATCGATCTGATGGTCCCGAAAAAAGTGGTGATTGACCGGGCTGACCGGATGTATCAGCTCCCGCCGGAACTGGTTTCGTGCCTGCCGGAACGCCCGCGTCCATCGCTGATAAAAAAGACGGATATCCTTGATTTCGCCGGCTTCCGCTGGCCGATACCGGAAACGCCTCCGGACAAAATAGAACCGTCGGCCCTTCTCCCGGCGAGACACGAGCAGATCGGCCGCCTCAAGGAGGAGCTGGCCAACTGGTATCAGGCCCAGGCGCGCGTACGGCTCAACCCCGAGAAGGAAATCTATATCGGTCCGGGGGTCACCTCGCTGGTGTTCAGCCTGGCTCAGGCGTTTGTCGACCACGGCGATATCGTCTTCGTCCCTGAGATCGGTTACCCGACGTATCGGCGCGCCACAATTGCCTGCGGCGCCGAACCGGTGATTTACAGTGTCAGCGCCAAGAACGACTGGCAGCCGAATTTTGAGCGGGTATCGACCCGCCTCGGCCGGGTGGCGCGAATCCTCTTCCTCAATTCGCCCCATAACCCGACCGGCGCCGAGCTGGGCGAAAAAGAAATGAATGACCTGATGTGGCTGGCCGGCCGCGAGAATATCATCGTCATCAACGACGCCGCCTATCTCTCGGTCTCGGGCCGCAAGGCGGTATCGCTCATGGCCGCTACCGGCGGCAAGAAAATCGGCGCCGAGATCGGCTCGTTCTCATATATCTTCGGTCTCCCCCGTCTGCCGCTCGGTTTTGTGGTCGGCAATCGCGAGATCATCAGCGGAATCGAACAGGCGGCACGCCTGAATCCGGCCTTCTTGCCCGCGTTCCACGTGGAGCGGGCCATCGCCGCGATCCAGCGATACCCCGGAGCCGAATTGAAGGCGTTGCGCAAACATTTCGCGTCGGCGCGGGCCGAAGCGGTCAAGCTGATTGACCTGCTCGAACTCGAGATCAGCGGTCATGACAGCGTGCCGTTTGTCTGGGCGCGCATCGAACGCCGCCGGCAGTCGGCCGCGGTCGCCTCGCAGATGTATCACCGGGGGCGGATCCTGGTCGTGCCGGGTATCGCGTTCGGCGACGGCGGCGAGGGTTATCTGCGCTTTTCGCTCACCGCTTCGCCTGAGACCTACGCCGCCGCCTATGACCGGGTAAAGAACAAACCGCGGCTTTTTGTGCTGCCGAAGGAAGAATGATGGACGTCATCCGTATCGGCGGGATGTCGTTTTACGGCTACCACGGCGTCACCGCCGCCGAGAAAGAAACCGGGCGGACCTACGAGGTCGACTGCGAACTCGAGGTCGATCTCGCCGAGGCCGGCCATACTGACCAGCTCTCCGACACGATCGACTACGGCGAGGTGTACGAACTGGTGCGCACGACGGTCGAGGGTACCGCTTTCGCTCTGCTCGAGGGGCTGGCGACCGCGCTCGCGATCAAAATCCTTGACAGATTTCCGGCCTATCGGGTAACTTTGAAGGTGCGCAAAATGACACCACCCATTGCGGGCCACATCAAGTTCATCGAAGTTGAAATCACGCGCTATCAGGCCGATGTGTCGAAGCTCGTGGGGAACGACAACGCCGACAAGTAAGGACGCTCAATGAGCCGTACCGAAGTCTATATCCTGCTGGGGTCGAACCTCGGCGACCGCGAACGCAACCTGGCGGTCGCGTTGAACAAGCTCGAGACGATACCGGGATTCGAGATCACCGCGACGTCGGGCGTGTACGTTTCCGAGGCCGCCGACATGAAGGGCGAGAACCCCTCGTTCCTGAATCAGGTGATCAAGGCCGATTACGAGTTCCTGCCGCACGAACTGCTCGACAGTCTCGAGAAGATCGAGCGGTCGCTCGGGCGCACCGGCAAAGGCGAGAAGCAGAACCGGCCGATCGACCTGGACATCCTGCTATTCGGCGACGAGGTAATCGAGACGGCGCGGTTATCGATTCCCCACCGCGAACTGCTCAACCGTCCCTTCGCCATGGTTCCGTTGCTGGAGATCGATCCCGACATCATCCATCCGGTCACCGGTGAGCCGGTCGCACATTTCCTCGACAAAAAGGCCGCCGCCGAAATCCTGTTGTATAAAGACCATGTCGCCCGTCAGATCTGAACCGAACTATATCGCCGTCGAAGGCGTCATCGGAGTCGGCAAGACGTCGTTCGCCGCCATGCTGGCCGAGCGCCTCGACGCCGAGGTGATCTACGAGGAGGTTTTCAACAACCCCTTCCTCGTCGACTTCTATAAGAACCGCAAGCGGTACGCTCTCTCCTGCCAGCTCTATTTTCTCATGTCGCGGTTCCAGCAGCAGCAGCAGTTGATGACCCACGATCTCTTCGCGCGGCGGATCGTTTCCGATTATCTCTTCGCCAAGGACTCGATCTTTGCGTCGGTGAACCTCTCCGATCGTGAACTGGCCCTGTACAACAAGATCGCACCGGTGCTCGCCCGCGATGTACCCAAGCCCGATCTCGTGATCTACCTGCAGGCCTCGACTCCGAAACTCCTCGAACGCATCCGCCACCGGAATTATTCGTTCGAGCGATCGGTCGATTCCGACTACATCGAGGTCCTCAACAAGGCGTACGACTACTTCTTTTTCAATTACAATGAAACGCCCCTGCTCGTGGTCAAGACCGACAATATCGACTTCGTCAACACCCCCGAGCATTTCGACGATCTCATTGCGCAGATCGGCAAACCGATACAAGGGAAAAAATACTACTCACCGTCGGGCGATGTCGCCCGTATATGATCCGTTATGTCAAGAGTCACGCAGACCAGGAAGAACACGATCCAGACCTTCATCAATAAGAAGGCCAAGGGCGAGAAGATCACCGTGCTGACCGGTTATGACGCCTTTATGGCGTCGCTGCTCGACCGCGCCGGAATCGACTCGATCCTGGTCGGCGACTCGGCCAGCAACGTCCTCCACGGTTACCGCGACACGCTGCCGATCACCATGGACACGATGGTGACCCATACCTCGGCGGTCTCCCGCGGCACCGAGCGGGCGCTCGTAATCGCCGACATGCCGTTCCTGTCGTTTCAACCGTCGGACGAACTCGCGATTCTCAACGCCGGCCGGTTCCTCAAGGAAGGCGGC
>CAYPYM010000092.1:0-8455 GCA_964414435.1 uncultured Ignavibacteriales bacterium
ACCCAGGCCGAACGGTGGCTGTCGAGGGTCTCGACCGCGGTCATGCGGGCCGAGATCTTCTTCTTGACGTCGGTCAGCGCGTCGACCAGCTGGATGTCCTTCTGCAGCATCGCCGCCCGTTGCTGCGCCTTCTGGATGTTTTCATCCAGGGTGGCGAGCTGGCTCTTCTGGTAGAGCGTCACGGCCAGCAGCATGAGGATGATGCCGGCGGCGGCGGCAACGGCGTAGAACCCGGTCTTGCCGAGGCTTAAGCTGACCTGCTTCTTCCGATACCCCTTGGGCAGTAGGTTTATTTCTATCATGGCGTCCTACCTCACCTTCCGCATCGCCAATCCAACAGAAACCGTCAGCAGCGGCGCGATCTTTTCCGGCTGGATGTACTGGAACAGATCGGGGTCGTAGTCCACCTTCCGGAGCGGGTTGGCTATTTCCAGTGGAATGTTCAGCTTCGACTGGATCAGTTCGGGCAGGTAGGGCGTCAGTGCGCCGCCGCCGGAGAGCACGATCCAGTCGAGCGCGTCGACCTTCGACTGTGACTTGAAGTATGAAAAGGCCAGTTCAATGCCCGAGATGAGTTCGTCGGTGGCCGAGATGATGGTGGCCTTGAGCATGTCCTGGTCGATGGAGTCGTTCATTTCGCCCTTGATCGCCTTGGCGGTCAATTCCGGGTTGAGGCGGAATTCCTTCTGCACGGCGTTGTAGATCTCGCGCGTGCCGGCCGAGACGTCGCGGGTCGAGTGATACATGCCGTCGACCAGGTAGGTCAGGTTGGTGACATCGGTGCCGATGTTCACCAGCGCCGTGACCTTGGACGGGTCGACGTCGTAGTTGTACTCGTACGCGTTGTAGATGGCCAGGGCGTCGTCGTCGACCACGACCGGGCGGAGACCGCAGTCCTCGATCATTTCGATCTGGGCCTGGAGGAATTCTTTCCGGGCCGCGACCAGGAGGACGTCCATCTTGTTGGTGTCGTCGTCGACGTTCACGACATGGTAGTCGAGCGAGACATCGTCGACATCGAACGGCGCGCGCTGTTCGGTCTCGAAGAGGATGGCCTGCTCGGCCTCGGTGCCGGTCTTTTTGTCGATCGTGAACCGGTCGGTGATGACACCGTGACCGGACAGCGAAATGACGACGTTCTTGATCTTCGGGTCAGTCTGGTCGACGAGAGACTGGATGTTAAAGATGACGGCTTCGCGATCTCTGATCTCGTCGGCGACGATCGCCTCCGGAGGCAGTTCGCGGATTCCGATCGCACTGACGGCGTATCCCGACTTGGTGTGATCGAGCTTCACCAGCTTCACAGAACTGGCGCCGATATCCAGACCGACCGTGCTTTTACTTCCTCGAGCGAATGGCATATCGTACTCTTCGGTTAAAAAGTTATTTCTTTCTCTTCAGTTATATCGGCATGATTCGTCGCCAGTTAACCTGTCGGACGATCATTTGCCCGAAAGGCCGGGCGCGCCGTTCGATTCCCTGTTCTCTTCAGTTAGGTACCATATCGGCCGGTGGCTGGAGTCGCTTTACCATTATTTGGGCCGCCGGGGCGGCCGATTTGCCACAAAAAAAAGCCCCGCCGCATCCGCGACGGGGCCGAAAACGGCCTATTCGTGCCAACTGCCTTATTAATAGTAGCTTGCGTGGCTTTCGATGCGCCCGGTCGACGCCAGAACGTTGTGGGTCGCAATCGCCACGGTCGCCTCGGTCGTGGCCAGCATGACGATATTCCCCCCGCCGACGAACTGGGCCGAGCCGTTGGGCTGGAAGACCAGAACATCACCGGTCATATCGGTCCCGAGGTAGTTGACCTCGGCCGGCAGGGTGTCGACCCGCAGGATCGAGTCACTGCTCGATTCGAAGCTGAAGGTGGACGGGCTGTAGGTGTCCTTGAACAGGACCACCATCTGCCGGTTGACGTCGAAATACACGCCGTACGGCGCCTTCTCCGTGATGGCGTTGGAGCGGGCGAGCCGGACTGAGGTGACCAGTTCCCGATTGGCGCTGCGGAAGTGAATCCGCTCAAACGCTTTGGTGAACCGCGGCACGGCCATGGCGGCAACGATGCCGATTATCACGACTGTCGACATCAGCTCCATCAGGGTGATACCCCGAGTCGATCGAATTCTCTTGCTCATCATATCCTATCCTCATTTGCGTAATCTGCCATCTTCGGGCCGCCGGGCGAACGGTCCGGCGGATTTCCGGTTGATTACTCAGCAGGATTCATGCCTTGCTCGGGGCAAATCGCCGGCCACCGGGAGGATTCTCTACTACTGTCGGGGACAGGCGCTTACGTGATTGTGCGGGAATCGAAGGCGGGAAGGTGGAACCAAACCGGCGGTTCGCGAATTCAAAAGTGTGGGACCGTCCCTATACCGATGGGGGCGTCTCACTTTGGTGTTGACAATATCGGTTCCGACCGTACTTTGCATATAGCCGACCGGTTTACATACCGATACGACCGATACATCCGCAGCGAAAGGAAGAATCCCGAATGACACGTTGGCGCATGCACCTGCCGATTATCCTCGCCGTCGGCCTGATGGCCGTCCCCCTCACATCAACCGCCGCTAACCAATCCGATCGATTCCTCACCGATCAGGCAGTCACGATCGCCCGATCGTCCGAGGTGCTGCCCGCGAGGGTGAAGTCGTTCCTGGCCGACCGCAACGCCGATACCGCCAGCGTCTGGGTGTTTTTCACCGACAAGGCGATCAGCGGCCGGGAGGGTTTCCAGGCCGAGGCGGCCGCGGTCAGTATCTCGCCGAAGGTTTTGAAACGCCGGGCGAAGGTGAATCGCGACGAAGTCCTGTTTGTCGATCTGCCGGTCGCGCCGGAGTACGTTGACCGGGTGGCTGCGCTGGGCGGCCGGTTGCGGCGGGTGTCGAAGTGGCTCAACGCAGCCAGCTTCAACATCGCTCCCGACCAGCTCGACGCGGTCGCGGCGCTCCCCTTCGTAGCCGAGATCCGACCGGTGGCGGAGTTCAAGGATAAACCGACCGAGACCGCCCCGATTCGAAGCGCGCCTGATCAGTCGCTCGACGCTACCGCGCTGTCGTACGGTTATGCGCTCGACCAGCTGGCGCAGATACATGTGCCCGAGGTGCACGACAAGGGTTACGACGGCACGGGCGTCACGCTGGCGATGTTCGATACCGGTTTCCGGCTGACTCACGAAGCTTTTGCGCAGGCCTTTGCCGACGGCCGCGTGCTGGCGATGTATGATTTTGTTTTCAACGACAGCAACGTCGACTACGAACCGGGCATCGACTGGTCGTCGTCGATCAGCCACGGGACCCTGACCTGGTCGACCGCCGCCGGCTACAAGCCGGGGTATCTGTACGGTCCGGCCTACAAGGCGAACATCCTCCTGGCCAAGACCGAGGATGTCCGGTCCGAAACGCAGGTGGAAGAAGATAACTGGATTGCCGCGCTCGAGTGGGCCGACTCGCTCGGGGCCGACGTGATATCGTCGTCGCTCGGCTACAGTGACTGGTATACCTCGGCCGACATGGACGGCGCCACGGCCCCGATCTCGATTGCGGCCGGGACGGCGGCGAGTCTCGGGATCGTCGTCTGCAATTCGATGGGGAACGAAGGCCCCGGCACGACCTCAATGTCGGCGCCGGCCGACGCGTTTGATATCATTGCGGTCGGTGCGGTCGATGCGGGCGGCACGATCGCCAGTTTCTCGTCGCGCGGGCCGACCGCCGACGGGCGCACGAAACCGGAGGTGGTTGCGCGCGGCGTGAGCACCTCCGCGGCTTCGGCGTCATCAGACGCCGCCTACACGACGGCCAGCGGCACGTCGCTGTCGACGCCGCTCATGGCGGGCGTCGCCTGTCTGTTGGTTCAGGCGCGGCCGGAGTTCCCGCCGACCCTGATTCGGCAGGCCCTCATGGAGACGGCCGACCGGGCGACCAATCCCGACAACAATTACGGCTGGGGTCTGGCGAACGCCGACTCGGCGCTGAGCTGGGGAGTCGGCTTTGCGGCTGATCCGAGCCAGGGGTACGCACCTGCCGCGGTTCAGTTCAACGATGTCTCCGCCCTGCCGCATTCGGGCGTGGAATGGGACTTTGGTGACGGCAGCACCTCGAGCGAGACGAACCCGCTGCACACCTATACCGAAGCCGGCGCGTACACGGTGTCGCTCACGATCCACAGTCTCGACTACGGCGACCTGACCAACAGCGAGCTGAACTCGGTGATCCTGCTCGGCGACACCCTCAGCTACGGCCCGGATTCGGCGTACGCCCGGCAGACGGCGGTGCTGTCGGTTAACCTGTCCAATTCGCAGCCGCTGCAGCGAATCGTCATCCCGTTCACCTTCCCGCTGAACGGCGTGTTCACCTACGACTCGATCGGCCGGGGTGACCGCACGGATTATTTCGACCAGGTGCGCCTCGTATCGGTGGATTCCTACAATCGGAAATATGTGGCCGAGTTGATCGCCAACACCAGTTCCGGTGCGCCGCCGCTGCCGAAGGGAAAGGGCGAGGTGCTCCGGATCTACTTCTCGTCCGACGCCTACCTGTTCGGCGGCCAGACGGTGGCGATTGATTCGCTCAACGCGACGTACCCGGTGACGCTTCAGGCGTCTTACCTCACCTACCAACCGGAAGTCTACGGCGGCAGTCTTTCCCTCTATCCGATCCTGCGCGGTGATGCCGACAATTCGGGCTCGCACACGATCGCCGATATCACCTACCTTGTCTCCAATGTCTTCCAGGGGGGGCCGCCGCCGATTACGATTCAGGCGGGTGACGCCAATCGGGACTTTTTCGTCAACGTGGCCGATATCACCTATCTCGTGGCGTACATCTTCCAGGGCGGCCCGCCGCCGCCGACCCCCTGATTCGCCCCAGCAGGGAAAACATAGAAAAAGCCGGTGCCCTGGCACCGGCTTTTATTTTGGGCACTGACGATCCCGATCAGATGACGAACTTGCCGTTGCGGTAGATCACCTTGCCGTCGGCGAGAATCTCCGAATCCTTCTTCATGTCGCAGATCATGTCCCAGTGGAGCGAGCTGATATTTTTGCCGCCCGATTCGGGGATACTCCGGCCGACCGCCATGTGGCAGGTGCCGCCGATCTTTTCATCGAAGAGGATATTCTTGGAGAAGTGCTTGATATCGTAGTTGGTGCCGATGGCGATCTCGCCGACAAACCGCGCGCCCTTGTCCATGTTGAGCATGCTGGTGAGGAACGACTGGTTCTTGCCGGCCGATTCAGCGACGACCTTGCCCTTCTTGAGTTCGAGCCGAACGTCCTCGACCTCGCGGCCCATGTAGACGGCCGGGAAGGAGAACCGGATGACGCCTTCGGCGGTGTCTTCGATCGGGCCGGTGAAAATCTCGCCGTCGGGGAAATTGTGCTCGCCGGCGCAGTTGATCCACTTGCGTCCCTTGAGGCGCATTTTCAGATCGGTGTCTTTCGAGCGGAAGTGAATCTTGTCGGTGCGATTGAGAATCCTGGCCAGGCGGGCCTGCTCTTTCCAGACCTTCTTCCAGTGCCTGACCGGGTCGGGCGCGTTGATATGGCCGGCGGCGTAGACGAAGTCTTCGTAATCCGAGAGCGACATGTCGGCTTCCTGGGCCTCGGCGTTGGTCGGAAACAGCGTGCCGACCCAGGAAAGCGACTCGTCGGCGAACCGTTTGAACACGGCGTTGGTGAGGGAGCGCTGGTACTGGCGCTGCCGCGCCTGCTTTTTCATGTCGACGCCGGAGAGGTGGCGGGTGTTCTCACTGCCCCAGATATGCACGAAGGCGTCCATCTTGGAAACCTCGGTGCGGGCGATCGGCGAGATGTACTTGAGCTGGGCTTCGTTCGCTTTTTTGAGGAAGATCTCCTCGTGTTCGGGAACGATAACGCGACTGTAAGGGATGCTTCCGGCCGCCAGCACTTCTTCGTAGACGGCGGTCATCAGGGGCAGGGTGCCGATCTCGCCCTGGATCTTCACCAGCTTGCCCTTCTTGAGCTTGAGCGAGTACTGGACGAGTACCTTGGCCAGTTTTTTGACGCGGGGGTCCATGTATGTCTCCTGTCTGCAGTGTCGGGGGTCGAATAGTCTTCTCGTTTTGACGGCCAATTAAGGGCAAATGTTTCGCTTTGTAAAGGGCGGGCGATAGAATACTCGCGAGGTCCATAAAAAAACGGCGCCCGCGAGGGGCGCCGTTGGAATTTCGAGTCCGGTCCGGCGGTCGTCAGTTGGTCACTTCCGCCTTCTGCTGGCCCTGGGAGATCAGCTTGGTGTATTCGCCCTGGGTGTTGAGAATCTCGACCGCCTTCTTCACGGCCGGGTCGTCGCGCAGGACGATATCTTCGTAGACACCGGTCTGGCCGGCGATCGCGGCGATAATCTCGCGGCGGATGGTCCGCTTGATATAGTCCGACGAACGGTCGAAGTCCTTGGCTTTTTCGGCTTCGACCACTTTGTCGAGGCTGTCGATAATCGGCTTGAACAACGCTTCCTTCTTCTCGTTGTCAACCGTCTTCTGCAGCTTGTTCACCGACGCTTCAAGGGTCGAGGTGTAGTCGAAATCGTTGTCCTTGATGTACTGGCGGAAGTCGTTGAGGATCGCGTCGGTCACCTCGAAATCAGCCTTGACGTCGGGATGCTTCGCGACGTAGTCGACGGCATAGTTGAAGAAGAGGCCGGAGCGATACAGGTTGATCTCGATCGGCTGCCAGGTCTCGCGTTCGATTTGGATATCGGGCACGATCCCGCCGCCGCCGTAAACGACGCGGCCGCCGTTGGTGTAGTAGATCTCGTCTTTCGACACCGACATCGTGTCGGCGGCTTCGGTCGAATCGAGCGATTCGGCGTCTTCATCGAGCGCGGTCGGATGCTTGCTCTGCTTTTCCGGTTTCTGGATACACCGTCCCGAAGGCACGTAGTATTTGGCGGTCGTCAGCTTGAGGGCCATCTCGCCGTCGGAGCCGATCGGGAAAATCTGCTGCACGAGCCCTTTGCCGTAGGTGGTGTTGCCGAGGATGAGGCCGCGATCCCAGTCCTGAATGGCGCCGGAAACGATTTCCGAGGCCGAGGCCGTGCCTTCATCGACGAGGATGATGAGCGGTTTGTCGGGGAACAGCGGCGGGCGCTCGGAGAGATAGTGGCGCTCGCTGTTTTCGTAACGGCCGCGGGTGTAGACGATCTCGCGGCCCTGCTTGAGGAACAGCTCGGCGGTTTCCTTGGCCTGGTCGAGCAGGCCGCCGCCGTTGGAGCGGAGGTCAAAGACGAGGGCGGTCACGTTGGAGTCGTTCAGGGCGCTGATCGCCTCGCGCAGTTCGTGCGAGGTCTCCTCGGCGAAGCGGGAGAGGCGCACGTAGCCGATATGGGTATTCGGGATGATGCCGGAGAAGTTGACCGATTTGAGTTCGATCACGGCCCGTTCGATATTGAAGTCGATCGGCTCCTCGAGTCCGGCCCGCTTGATCTTGAGATCGATCGAGGTGCCGGCCGTGCCGCGCATCAGCTTGGAAGCGTCGGCCGAGGTCATCCCCTCCGTGTCCTTGCCGTCGATCTCCATGATGATGTCGCCGGCGCGGAGCCCCCGTTTGTAGGCCGGGGTGCCTTCGATCGGCGAGATTATCACGATACGGTTGTCGCGCGCGTCGATCTGCATGCCGAGCCCCTCGTACTTGCCGTGGGTCGATTCCATGAGGGCGTCGTAGGAGCTCTTCTCCATCAGGACGCTGAACCGGTCGAGATCGGAGAGCATGCCCTTGATACCGGCTTTGATAATCTTGTCCATGTCGACGTCTTCCATATACTGGTTGCGGATGTTCAGGGCGGTGTGGGTGAGCTTCTTGACATCCTGCAGGAACGTATCCCGGTCGCGGCGCTGCTGTTCGAGGGAGCTTTCGGCCGTGTCGGGTTGTTCGAGATTGATTTGGAAGGTGTCGGCCCAGATAGGCGCTTCCTTGGCGGCGTCCACCTGGTTGGCTTCGCCGGATCCGACGAACCAGATGAGTGCCATTGCAAATACCGTGATGCCGAACAACTGAACCGTGTAGCGTAGCATATATGGGCCTCCAGAGAGTGATATTCTCAATGCTTACAATCTATTGATTAGACCGCCCTTGTCAAGTTTGGAGGTCTTTCCGGGTATGGTTGTATCTTCATGAATGTTATACGCTTATACGGCCCGCAGGGTTGCATCGTGGACGGTTTGATCGGCGGAACCGACAAATAACTTCTTGCCATTTTTGCGCTTACCGCGTTTATATGAGAGGACCGGTAAGGATTTCCGGGGACGGCTGTGGGCGGCGAAC
Organism: uncultured Ignavibacteriales bacterium; assembly: GCA_964414435.1. Taxonomy (GTDB): domain Bacteria; phylum Zixibacteria; class MSB-5A5; order GN15; family FEB-12; genus JAGNLV01. The sequence continues at coordinate 8,285 of CAYPYM010000092.1, forward strand.
CATAACGCCGCTTTAACTTTTTTGGTTCTATCGGGTTAGTCAGCCTTCCGCAGTAACGTCGAAGTTAACTTTGTTTCCTTTCTGAACACTAGAATGAAGCCGAAACTCGCAAAGTTCCGTAACTCGCAGCTTTCCGCCTTTCTCCTGCACCTGTTGGTCCCCGGGCTGGGT
>CAYPYM010000093.1:0-8442 GCA_964414435.1 uncultured Ignavibacteriales bacterium
ACCCTTAGCCTGTCGAAGGGTGACGGTAACCGAAGTGCAACGTGTTCCGTCAGATCCTGCTCGGCCGGCGCGTCAGCGACGGACGAGTGTGATCCGACGGCCGCCACCGCCCACGAAAATGCGTTTGCCGCCGCACCAACGGCCGACTAACTTGTTTAGATAGAGATATGGCAAAGAACTACTACGACATACTCGGAGTCAAAGAAGACGCCTCGCAGGACGAGATCAAAAAGGCCTTTCGCAAGCTGGCGATGAAATACCACCCCGACCGCAACAGGGGTGACAAAACCGCCGAAGCGAAATTCAAGGAGGTCTCCGAGGCGAACGAAACGCTCTCCGACCCGAAGAAGCGCGAGGAATACGACAACCTCCGCAAGTATGGCGCCTTCGCGGGCGGCGGCCCCGGCGGATTCGGTCAGGGGGCGCCGGGCGGATTCGATTTCAACGACCTCTTCCGCCAGGGAAGCGGCGGACGGGGCGGATTCCAGACGTTTCGGTTCGGCGGCTCCGGGGGTATCGAAGGATTCGAGGACATCCTCTCGCAGATGTTCGGCGGCGGCGCGAATGTCGGCGCCGGACGGCGTCCGCGCACCCGCCGCCCGAGCCGGGGCCGCGACCTCCGCGCAACCGTGAGCGTGTCGTTTATGGAGGCGGTCAACGGGGCGAAGAAAAAACTTCGCCTCCGCCAGACCGGCAAGACGTTGAACGTGAAGATACCGGCCGGGATCGAGGACGGCGCCAAAATCCGCCTGCGCGGACAGGGCCTGCCGCCCGATACGATTATGCCCGGCCGGACCGGTGGAACCAACGGTGACCTGATAGTAACGGTGAGGGTTATGAACGATCAGCAGTTCGAACGCAAAGGGAACGACGTTTACACGAACGTGACGATTCCGTTCAAGGACGCGATTCTCGGCACCAAGGTCGAGGTCAAAACGCTCGCGCGCACGCTCAAGCTGACCGTTCCGCCCGGCACCCAGCCCGGCACCAGGCTCCGCCTGAAAGGGATGGGGCTGTCGGTTGGCGGGCAGCAGGGCGATCAGTTCGTGACGGTGAACGTGACCCTGCCGAAACCGTCCGACCTGACTGACAAGCAGCGCCAGGCGCTGGAGGAGTGGTAGCACCCTTCGGTTGTTTCGCGAGCCGCGTGCAAATGCAGGTCAAGACCCCTCTGGTCTTGGCGGTGTTGGTCGGTCATGCTTCGACTTCGCTCAGCATGACGGACGATCGCTTCGCTTAATCGGCGTAACACCTGCAGGGTACGTCACCCTGAGCGGAGTCGAAGGGTGACGGGAGGAAACAAAAGGGGGACCACGACTCAGAAAGGCAAGGTGAACATATATGAACCTGAACAAATTCACTCAGCGGTCAATCGACGCCATCACCTACGCCCAGCAGATGGCCCAGGCCGAAAACCACCCGCAGATCACCCCCGAGCACCTGCTCGCGGCCCTGCTCTCGCAGGAAGAAGGCCTCGTCCCACAGGTGATCAAAAAGCTCGGCGCCGATACCGACACCATCGCCGCCGAACTCGACAACGCCCTGAAACTGCTTTCACACCAGTCGGGCGGCCAGATATATCCGTCGAACGAATTGTCCCAGGTGTTCGCCAAATCGGAACAGCAGCTCAAGCAGTTCAAGGACGAGTACGTCTCGGTCGAACACCTGCTCCTGGCGATACTCGACGTCAAATGCGAGGCGCAGGCGATTCTCAAGCGCAACGGCGTCACGCGCGACGATCTGCTCAAGGCGCTGACGTCGATCCGAGGCACCCATCGCGTGACCGACGAGAATCCGGAGAGCAAGTACGGCGTGCTGGAGAAATACGCCCGCGACCTGACCCAGATGGCCCGCGAGGGCAAGCTGGACCCGGTGATTGGACGCGACGACGAAATCCGCCGCGTGATCAAGATCCTCTCGCGCCGGACCAAAAACAACCCGGTGCTGATCGGCGAACCGGGCACCGGCAAAACCGCCGTGGTCGAGGGACTCGCCCAGAAGATCGCAATCGGCGAGGTTCCCGAGACCCTCAAGGACCGCCAACTGGTCGCGCTCGATATCGGCTCCCTGATCGCCGGCAGCAAGTTCCGCGGCGAATTCGAGGAACGCCTCAAGGCGATCCTCAAGGAAGTGGAAGAGGCCGAGGGCCGCATCGTGCTGTTCATCGACGAGATGCACACGATCGTCGGCGCCGGCGCGGTCGGCGGCTCGCTCGACGCTTCCAACATGCTCAAGCCGGCCCTCGCCCGCGGCGAGATCCGCTTTGTCGGCGCCACGACGCTCAAAGAGTACCGCCAGTATGTCGAGAAGGACGCCGCCCTCGAACGCCGCTTCGCGCCCGTTATGATCGACCCGCCCACGGTCGAAGAGACGGTTTCGATTCTCCGCGGCCTGCGCGAACGATACGAGGCGTACCACGGGATCAAGATCTCCGACGGCGCCATTGTCGCCGCCGCGAAGCTCTCGGATCGCTACATCGCCGACCGCTTCCTGCCCGACAAGGCGATCGACCTGATCGACGAAGCCGCGGCCGAGCTGCGCATCTCGATCGACTCGGTCCCGGAGGAAATCGACAGTATCGAAAAACGCATCCGCCAGCTCGAGATCGAGAAAGAAGGCGTGAAGCGCGAATCCGATGCTCACGATCGCCTCAAGCCGATCGAGGAAGAACTGAAAGACCTCTACGCGCAGCGCGATGATCTCCGCGGTCAGTGGCAGAAGGAAAAGGATACGGTCGACTCGATCCGCGGCATCAAGGTCGAGATCGAGGACATGAAGCACCGCGCCGCCGAGGCCGAACGCCACGCCGATTTCGAGGCCGCGGCCAAGATCAAGTATGGCGAGATCGCCGACGCCGAAAAGAAGCTCCAGCTTCTGACCCATTCGCTCGCGGCGATCCAGGAGAAACGGCAGCTTCTGAAGGAAGTTGTCGACGCCGAAGAGATCGCCGAGATCGTCTCGAAGTGGACCGGCATCCTCGTCTCGCGCCTGACCGAATCGGAGACGACCAAGCTGCTCCGCCTCGAGGACGAACTGCACAAACGGGTGGTCGGCCAGAACGAGGCGGTGGAGGCCGTATCCAACGCCGTCCGCCAGTCCCGTGCCGGCCTGTCCGACCCGAATCGGCCGATCGGTTCGTTTATCTTCCTCGGCCCGACCGGGGTGGGGAAGACCGAACTGGCCCGCGCGCTGGCCGAATTCCTCTACGGCACCGAGGACGCGATCGTGCGGCTCGACATGTCGGAGTACATGGAGAAACACTCGGTTTCGCGTCTCGTCGGTGCGCCCCCCGGATATGTCGGCTACGACGAGGGCGGCCAGCTGACCGAGGCGGTTCGCCGCCGGCCCTACGCCGTGATCCTGCTCGATGAAATCGAGAAGGCGCACCCGGAGGTGTTCAACATCCTCCTGCAGGTGCTCGATGACGGCCGGCTGACCGACAACCAGGGGCGCACCGTGTCGTTCAAGAACGCGATTCTCGTGATGACCTCGAACATCGCCGCCGACTACATCCAGTCGGAGACGACCAATATCGGCGAATTCAATCGTGAGGTCCTCTGGGAGAACGTGCGGAAGAACGTCATGGAGACGGTCCGCCAGACGATGCGGCCGGAGTTCCTGAACCGGATCGACGAGATCATCATGTTCGCGTCGCTTACGCCCGACGAGATCAAGCAGATCGTCCGGCTGCAACTGAAGCGGCTGCAGCAGCTGCTGGCCGAGCGCGAGGTGCAGCTCGATGTCACCGACAGCGCGGTCGAGCTGATCGCGAAGGCGGGCTACGACCCGACCTACGGCGCCCGCCCGCTCAAGCGGTATATCGGCAAGCACCTGTCGCAGGAGATCGCGAAGGAGATCCTCGCCGGCAAGCTGAAACCGGGGCAGATGCTTCGGATTGACGCCGACGGCGACGAGATCAAGTTCACCGCGGTCGCCGCGAAGCAGGATGCACCTTCAGAAGAGATCATCCAGTCCTGACTCGATAAGGCCCCGGGGACTTCGGTCCCCGGACCTTTTCATATTCAGTTGAGCGCCAGATGTCCGCGGCAGGACGCTACAGAGACAGGACGCGACACCCGCCGGGCGTCACCCTTCGACAGGCTCAGGGTGACGGTGAAGAACTGGTCTTGACCGGGGAGCGTCATGCTGAGCTTTGTCGAAGCATGACCGGCAGCCTTCTTCGGTTCGTTGAGCGGCATCTGTCCACATCTGCCGTCCAGAGACGTCACGGAGAATGTGCGACCCATCCGGGCAGTGAAAAAAACACGGCGCGTCGGAATGGCAAGTTCCAACACGCCGCCTCGAGTTGACACGCACTCGGTATCCTACTTCTTGAACCCGAACTTGATCGCGTCGTACTCGCACGAGTTCAGGCACTCGCCGCACGACGTGCAGTCCGGTAATACCCTTGTCTTTTCGTCGATCATCTTTTCGATTGTCGGGCAGGGCGACGCCTCCACGCACTCCATGCATTGCGTGCAGGCGGCGTGATCGACCCGCACCCGTCCCGGCGCGACCTTCTCCAGCAGCCAGGTCAGCGCCCCGATCGGGCAAACCGCGTAGCAGAACGGCCGATAGAGCAGCAGGCTCGCCAGTATCAGGATCCCCATCGACACGAAATACGACGTGCTGACGTTCCAGTGCAGCAGCTCAAACCCGTTGATCGGATCGTAGATGCTGTACGCCTTGAACGCCGTCCAGATACTGGCCGTCGTGTCGGCCTCGAGTCGTTCGCCCAGCAGCGTGATATGGTCCCTGACGAAAAAGAACGTCACGAAGAACATCACCAGCAGGCCCATCCTGATCCCGTTGAAGACCGAGAAGTTGAACCGCTTGATGTGGAACTTGTGGGGAATCTTGTTGAGCAGCTCCTGGAACGCCCCGAGCGGACAAACCCAGCCGCAAAACAGCTTTCGCCCGAACAGGCTCGGCAGGAACATCGCGAGAAACAGCGCCACGAAAATCGGGAAAAACGTCCCCGTCGTGATCTTGAACATGAACAGCTTGGTCACGCCGCACATCGGGCTGGGATGCATCGGGAAGACATAATCCAGCCCGAACAGCACGAACATTGCCGCCATCGTGGCCAGCCGGACCCAGCGGTTGACCCACTTACGCCAGACCAGGACCATCCCGACCACGGCCAGGATCATGAACAGAAGATAATGGGGGGCAAACAGATAATCAGAAACGCCCGGGGGGGCGTTCTCGCCGGCCTCCTGCGCGTACGCGGCGCCGGCTAACAAAAGCGGCGACAGGCCCAGGGCGAGTTGTCGAATCCGGTTGGTAGACATATCACTCCTCTCTCTTGCCGGAGTATACCCAACCTCAATTCACTTGTCAATATCCGGCGACGAGCCCGAACCGGACCGGCCGCGCCCGTGGATTTGGGGCACTTCTCCTGACCGTGGATTGTTTTACAGGACAGCGGAAGGATCCGCAAGGACAGCAGAGGTTGCCGGGTGAGACAGGCCGGGGCTGGAACGGAATCGGCTGCCCGCAGCTCACGGGGGACCTGCCGGTTCCGCAAGGAGATCGACGCAGCGCGCGCCCTGTGTGCCCGCGCTGCGCCTTTTTTTGTCCGGGATTATTCCCCTTCGGCGAGCGACCGCTTGCGCAGCGGCTTGAACAGGTGCAGCACTTTCTCGAAAATCGGTTCGGCATCGAACCGAGGAAACTGCTCCGTGACCGACAGTTCGAGAATAATCACCTCGCTCCCGCCGTTGTAGTACGACACCATCACGGTCGGGATAAATTCCTTCTCGGCCGAGCAATACACGGTCGGCACGATATCATCGATGCCGGTGAACATCGAATCCACCCCCCACATCCGCAGGTCCGGCCCGTAGAAAGTCCGCAGCCGCAGCGTGTCTTCCTTCACGATATCCCGGTACTTGATTTTGCCCGCCCGATCCCGTCCCAGATCGTAAATGGTGACGCCGATTGTTACCTGCGCGGTATCGTAGCTTTGATCTTCCGGCACGAAGGCAAACGAGTAGCCGTCGCGAGGCGGCTCGTCGGTGACCAGCCGGAAGCCGTCCGGCGCGGGGAAGAGGTAGTTGACGCTGTCGCCTTCGTAGAAGGCGGTATTGGAGTCGACCGGGTCGTTCAGGAGGTCGGCATACGGGTTGACCCCGGCGAGGCAGACCCAGGTCGCGGCGAGAAGGGTGGTAATCATGTACATATTGTCGGCGGGGCGGGCCGGGGGCGTTAGGGAATTCGCCTCCGCTCCCGGCGGCGGGCAAGAAATTCGGCGACCCGCCGCCGATTGGCTTGTGTTTTCGTTCACAAAGCCGTATGTTCTCGAAAGTTATAACGAAGCTCAAAACACAGGAAAACCCTGACACAGAACCAATTGTCAGCGAGGTACAACTTATGGCAGGAATTGTTGGTTACGGCTGTCATCTGCCGCGCCACCGCATCAAAGTGGAAGAGATCGCGAAGGTGTGGGGGGCGGATGCGCCCAGCTACAAAAAAGGCCTGATGCTGCGTGAAAAGTCGGTCCCGCCGCCCGACATGGATACGATCACGCTGTCGGTCGAAGCGGCCCGCCGGGCGTTGATCCGGGCCGGGAACGTCGACCCCAAAGATATCGGCGCCATCTACATCGGCTCCGAATCCCATCCCTACGCCGTCAAGCCCTCCGGCACGACCGTCGCCGAGGCGCTCGGCGCCACCCCCGATATCCACTGCGCCGATTTCGAGTTCGCCTGCAAGGCCGGCTCCGAGGCGATGTATGTCGCCCTGTCGCAGGTCGATTCGGGTTACATCAAATACGGTCTCGCCATCGGCGGCGATACCTCCCAGGGCGCCCCGTCGGATGCTCTCGAGTTCTCCGCCGCCGCCGGCGCCGCCGCCTTCATCATGGGCAAGGACAATCTCATCGCCGAATGCCTCTTCACGCATTCGTACATGACCGATATGCCCGACTTCTGGCGCCGCGAGCACGAATTCTACCCGCAGCACGCCGGCCGTTTCACCGGCGAGGAAGCCTATTTCGCCCACACCAAGGGGGCCACGCAGGCGATCCTCAAAAAAGCCAACATGAAACCGACCGATTTCAAATACGCCGTCTTCCATCAGCCCAACGGCAAGTTCCCGCAGCGCGTTGCGCTCGCCCAGGGGTTCACCCAGGAACAGATCGATCCCGGCTGGCTGTCGCCGACCCTCGGCAACACCTACTCCGGCGCGTCGCCGATCGGCCTCACCGCCACTCTCGACGTCGCCCGGCCCGGTGACATGATCCTGATGTGCTCCTACGGTTCGGGCGCCGGCTCCGATGCGTTCGTCTGGAAAGTGACCGACCGGATCAACGAGGTGCGCGACCTGACCATCAAAACGCGCAAGCTCCTCGAAGAAAACCTCACCTATGTCGACTACGGCACCTATGCCAAGTACCGGCGCAAAATCAAGAAGAACGCTTAGGAGGTACGCGCGATGAGAACTGTATGTGTAGTCGGAGTCGGCATGAGCCAGTGGGGTGAAGTCTGGCGCAAATCGCTCCGCCAGTTGTTCGCCGACGCCGCCCGGCAAGCGATCACCAACGCCGGGGTCGACCATATCGATTCCATGTACGTCGGCTGTATGTCCGGCGGCATGTTCGTCGAGCAGGAGCACCTCGGCTCCCTCATGGCCGACTATATCGGCATGGCCGGCGTCCCCGCCATGCGCGTCGAATCGGCCTGCGCCTCGGGCGGCATGGCCGTCCGCGCCGCCTTCTTCGAGGTCCTCTCCGGCGCCGCCGACATCGTCCTCGCCGGCGGAGTCGAAAAAATGACCGACTGCTCCGGCGACCAGGCGACCGCCGCCCTCGCGACCGCCGCCGACCAGGAATACGAAGTCTTCCACGGGGCAACGTTCCCCGGTCTCTACGCCATGATGGCTCATGCTCACATGGCGAAATACGGCACGACCCGCGCCATGCTCACCGCCGTCTCGGTGAAAAACCACCACAACGGCTCGATGAACCCGGTCGCGCAGTATCCCTTCAAGGTGAAGCCGGAGACGGTCGAAAGCTCGGTCATGGTGGCCGATCCGCTCCGCATCCTCGACTGCTCGCCGATCACCGACGGCGCCGCGGCCGTGATCGTCACGACCGAGGAGATCGCCAAGAAGCTCGGCAAGCCGTACGTGAAGATCCTCGCCTCGGGCGCCGCGACCGACACGATCCAGCTCGCCCAGCGCGACGACATCACCACGATCAGGGCCGCCACCCTCGCCGCGCAGCGCGCGTTCAAGATGGCCGGCAAGACGATCAAGGACGTCAACTTCTGCGAGGTCCACGACTGCTTCACGATCGCCGAGATCATGGTGCTCGAATCGATCGGTCTCTACGAACCCGGCAAGGCCGGCCCGGCGATTCTCGCGGGGGAGACGCGGCTCGACGGCCGGTTCCCGGTGAACACCTCGGGCGGCCTGAAGTCCAAGGGGCACCCGGTCGGC
>CAYPYM010000094.1:0-8363 GCA_964414435.1 uncultured Ignavibacteriales bacterium
GACTACATCGGATGGCGGCCGCTTGGTCCCGATGCCGATCACGATCGCGGACCGTGGGTCGACCACGACCACCGCATGTGGACGGTTGTCCCGGCGCGAGATTTCGACCACGACAATGTCGGTCAGTATCGACTGAACAACCCGCCGCGGATGAACGATCGTGACCGCCGGGTGCGCGTCTTTCACTCTCCGACCGGGCCCCAGATCATGCGCAAGACCGGGCATCGTCCGATCAAGGTCCCGGTCACCAAGGAACACCGGATGGTGAACGATCATCGGCGGACTATCGTCAAGTTGCCACCGAATGAGGAACACCGGGTGGAGCAGCATCGGGAGGCGGTGCGTCGGGAGGTGCTGAAGCATCCGGAACCGCGTGGTCACAGCGAATCCGAGAATCAGCACGCTCGAAACGAAGGTCACGGGCACAGCGAAGCGCATGGCCACAGCCATGCCCACGGCCGTCACAGCGATTAAGATTGAGTTTTGGGGAATCTGGAAGCACGGACGCCCGGCGCGGGGGAGACCCGGCCGGGCGTCGGCGTGTGTGTCTACGAAGCCGGCGGATGAGGACATCTGCCGGTCAGATGGAGATACCCTACCCCTTCTTTGCGATCTTGGCCCAAGTGTCGCGCAGTGAGACGGTCCGGTTGAACACCGGCGAGCCCGGCTTACTGTACCGGCTGTCGACACAGAAATAACCGTGCCGCAGGAACTGGAAGCGGTCGCCCGGCTTGGCCTCGCCGAGACTCGGCTCGAGCTTACAATGGGTCAATATCTCCAGCGAATCGGGATTCAGATTCACCAGATAGTCCTCGCCCTCGGGAGCATCGTTGGGGTCTTCCTTCGCGAACAGATGATCGTACAGCCGCACCTCGGCATCGACCGCATGAGCGGCCGACACCCAGTGGAGCGTCCCTTTCACCTTGCGGCCGTCGGGTGACTCTCCGCCGCGCGACTCGGGATCGTAGCTGCAGTGCAGCTCGCTCACGGTGCCGTCGGCGTCCTTGACCACCTCGTCGCAGGTGATGAAATAGGCGTGTTTGAGCCGGACCTCGCCGCCGGGGAAGAGGCGGAAGAACTTCTTCGGCGGGTCTTCCATGAAATCGTCGCGTTCGATATAGATCTCGCGCGTGAACGGCAGATTGCGGCTTCCGGCGGAGGCGTCCTCGGGGTTGTTGATCGCCTCGACATCTTCGACTTTCCCCTCGGGATAGTTCGTGATCACGACCTTGAGCGGCCGGAGCACGGCCATAACGCGCGGCGCCCGGACATTGAGATCCTCGCGGATACAATGCTCCAGCAGGGCGATATCGGCGACACTGCCCTTTTTCTTCGCCACCCCGGTCTTTTCGGCAAACGTGCGGATCGATTCCGGCGTGTAGCCGCGACGCCGCAGACCGGAGACGGTGGGCATGCGGGGATCGTCCCAGCCGTCGACATAGTCCCCCTGCACCAGCTTCAGCAGCTTGCGCTTGCTCGTGATGGTGTAGTTGAGGTCGAGCCGCGCAAATTCGATCTGACGCGGGTGATAGATGCCGAGATTCTCGAGGAACCAGTTATACAGCGGTCGGTGATCCTCGAACTCGAGCGTGCAGATCGAATGCGTGATGCCCTCGATCGAATCGGACTGACCGTGCGCCCAGTCGTACATCGGATAGATACACCACTTGTCGCCGCTGCGATGGTGCGTGGCGTGAAGCACGCGATACATGACCGGATCGCGCATGTTCAGGTTGCCCGAGGCCATATCGATTTTCGCCCGCAGCACCCTGGAGCCGTCGGGGAATTCACCGTTCTTCATCCGCTCGAACAGATCGAGGTTCTCCTCAACCGAGCGGTCCCGATACGGCGACTCCTTGCCCGGTTCGGTCAGGGTCCCGCGATACTCGCGGATTTCATCGGCGGTGAGATCGTCGACATACGCCCTACCCGCCTTGATGAGCTGCACGGCCCATTCGTAGAGCTGGCCGAAATAGTCGGAGGCGTAGAAGAGCCGATCCTCGAAATCAGCGCCGAGCCAGCGGACATCCTCGAGAATCGACTGGACGTATTCATCCTCTTCCTTGGCCGGGTTGGTGTCGTCGAAACGAAGATTGAACTTGCCGCCGTACGAGGCGGCGATACCCGAATTGAGGCAGATCGACTTGGCGTGGCCGATATGCAAATAGCCGTTCGGCTCCGGGGGGAACCGGGTGTGCACGCGGCGGCCGTAGGTTTCGGCCTCGTTGTCCTCGTCTATGATATCCCGAATAAAATTCGAAGGAGTTGTCTCGTTCTCAGCCATTCTCTCATCTCACTTGTTTGGCAGTCGGTCACCGGTCCGCCGGACGACGGGCTGCCCTTTGTATCGGCGGCAGCGGGCGGTGGGTGAAGCGGTTCGCCGTGAAAGGGATAATGTAACACTTTTCGTCCATTCGCCAACCCTAAATTGCACGGCCTTCAGCCGTCCGGTCCGTGCCGGGCTTTCTCGTATAGTCGTAATGTGTTATACGTCAATTTATTGCGATGTTTCACGGAATCGCCCCCCCGCGGCCGTCACCGCGCGATAGCAGTTGACCGCGGTTCCTCAAACGTGTTAGTATTAGTCAGGAGTGAATCAACCTTTCAGTCGGGAAGGGATATGCCGGAATTCAGACAGAATCTCGCGACCAAGGAGTGGGTGATCCTCGCCACCGAGCGGGGCAAACGACCGTCGGACTGGGCCGACGAAGCCCGCAAGGCCGAACCGCGTTCGGTAAAACCGTACGAGGCGAATTGCCCGTTCTGTGTCGGCAACGAAGGCAAGACGACCGAGCCGGTTTATATCTACCCGGGCAGCGGCGCCTGGCAGGTAAGGGTGGTGCCGAACAAATTCGCCGCCCTGCAGCGCGACCTGAATCCGACCCGCAATCTCGACGGTGCCTTCCTGGCTGCGGAGGGGTACGGTATTGCCGATGTTGTCATCGAACATCCCCGGCACGACCTGACCCTGGCCACGATGGCGGTCGGTGAGGTGGAGCAGGTGCTGCGGGCGTATGTCGCGCGGCAGGTCGACATCGACAAAGACGACCGGGTCAATCTTGTGACGATATTTCGAAATCACGGCGCGAGAGCAGGCACGTCGCTGGAGCATCCGCACTCGCAGATTATCGCGACCCCGATTGTGCCGCCGCACGTGCGCTATCCGATCGAGCGGGCGATGCATCACTACGACCAGTACGGACGGTGTGTCTACTGCGACATGCTGCAGGAGGAGATCCGCCAGGGCGACCGGATCATAATGGAGACGGAGAACTTTGTCGCGTTCTGTCCGTTCGCGGCCAAGTCGCCGTTTGAATGCCGCATCTATCCCAAGCGGCATGTCGCGAGCTTCTTCCTGCTGGCCGACAGCGAGGTACCGGAGTTGGCCGGCATGCTGCGGACCGTGCTGGCGAAGATCCTGCACGGCCTGGGCAATCCCGACTACAATTATATCATCCGGTCGGCGCCGGTGGGCGACCATGATACGCGGTACCTTCACTGGTATATGGTGATCATTCCCAAGATCACGATCCCGGCCGGGTTCGAGCTTGGCAGCGGCATATATATCAACACGGTTTCGCCGGAGGACGCCGCGCACTTCCTGCGCGATACGGCCATCCCCTGAGGGGGCGACAATCCCGCCGGGCGTTGGAACCTTTCGCGGGGCCGGCGGTTGTGGTATACAAGATCGCGCCGGAGTTTTCAGCAATTTCCCGGGCGCGCGACCTGACAACTCCAATCTGTCGCCGGGATTCGGGGAAGCCGCCGCACCACCCGCCATTTCATCACCCAATCCGATTGTCAGCAGTGTGACATCGCCGGACTTCCGGTCGCTGTCGCACCTGTCGGAGCACCCTGACATCCCGCGCAGCAACAAAGCCGATCGCTATTTCGGCCAAACCGAGAAGGAGCCAGGTGGCAACGACCGCATCACAGGGACCGGATCTTTTCGCGTTACTCGTCTACCTGATTGGCGTGCTTGGCGTGGTCTTTATCATGCTCGGGCTCTCGTATTTTCTCGGCCAGCGCCATTCCGACCGCCAGACGAATGAACCGTACGAGTCGGGGGTCAAGACGACCGGTTCGGCTCGTATGCGATTCTCGGCCAAGTTCTATCTCGTGGCGATGCTTTTCGTGATTTTCGATCTCGAGGTCGTCTTCCTGTTCGGATGGGCCATCGCCGCCCGACAGCTCGGCTGGGGCGCCTATTTCGGGCTCCTGGCGTTTGTCGGCATCCTGATCGTAGGCCTGATCTATGAATGGCGCATGGGCGCGCTCGACTGGCTGTCGGCCGAGTTCAAGGCGCTGCGGTCGGAGAGGGAGAAGGCATCATGAAGGCCGACGATCTTCACGCGGGAATTGCCCAGCCGCTCGAGCGCAGTGCCGAGTCGTTCGAGAAAGCGATGCAGCACAGCGTTATCTTCTCGCGGCTGCAGGATCTGCTGGCGTGGGGGCGAAAGAATTCCATCTGGCCGTTCAATTTCGGCCTCTCCTGCTGCTATGTCGAGATGGCCACCAGCCTCACCAGCAAATACGATATCGCCCGGTTCGGCGCCGAGGTAATCCGCGGCACGCCGCGGGAAGCGGATCTTATGGTAATCGCCGGCACCGTCTTCGTCAAGATGGCGCCGATCATCCGGCGGCTCTGGGAACAGATGATGGAGCCGCGCTGGGTGATCTCGATGGGGTCGTGCGCGAACTCCGGCGGCATGTACGACATCTACAGCGTCGTACAGGGAGTCGACAAGTTCATGCCGGTCGACCTCTATGTCCCCGGCTGCCCGCCCCGCCCGGAGACATTCATGGAGGGGTTGACGCTGTTGCGGGAGGCGATCGGGAAGGAAAAGCGGCCGCTCTCATGGACGGTCGGCCCACAGGGTATAGTCAAGGCGCCGCCCCCGTCGATGCGCGATATGAAAGCCGAGAGGCGGCGCCAGGTGACCACCCTGAAGACAAACGACGAAATATAGGAACGTCCCGCAGCCGGACGATACGAACGACACAATGTCAACCGAGACAACCACGGAACCGACTATCCCGACCGAACTGAGCGAACATTTCGGTGACGCCCTTATTCCGGCGGCCGAGCATCGCGACGAGATCCCCACGTTTTGGGTCCACCGCGATCGCATCGCCGAGGTCCTGAACGGTCTCAAACACCGCCTGCCGCGTCCCTACCGCACGCTCTACGATCTCACCGCTATCGACGAGCGCTCTCGCGAACATCGCGCCGGCCAGCCGTCGAGCCGCTTCTCGGTCGTCTACCATCTGATGTCGTACGACCGCAACGAGGATATCCGGCTCAAGGTGGCGCTCGATGACGACTCCCCGACCTGTCCCAGCGTCACCGGCATCTGGCGGGCGGCCAACTGGTACGAGCGCGAGGCGTACGATATGTTCGGGATCACGTTCGAGAACCACCCGCACCTGACCCGCCTGCTCATGCCGCATACCTGGCAGGGGTACCCGCTACGCAAGGAACATCCGGCCCGGGCGACCGAGATGCCGCCGTTTGTCCTGCCCGAGGCAAAGGAGGATCGCGAGCAGGAGGCTATCGAATTCCGTCCCGAGGAGTGGGGAATGAAGCGGGAATCGGAGGATTCCCAGTTCATGTTCCTCAATCTCGGACCGCAGCACCCCGGTACCCACGGCGTGCTGCGGCTGGTGCTGCAGCTCGACGGCGAGGAGATTATCGATATCGTGCCCGATATCGGCTACCATCACCGGGGCGCCGAGAAGATGGGGGAACGGCAGTCGTGGCACACCTACATACCGTACACCGACCGGGTCGATTACCTCGGCGGCGTCATGAACAACTTCCCCTACGTGATGGCGGTGGAGAAACTGGCCGGGATCACCGTGCCGGAACGGGGGCAGGTGATCCGGGTGATGCTCGCGGAGCTGTTTCGCATCTCGAGCCATCTCGTCTGGTACGGCACTTTCGCGCAGGATGTCGGCGCGCTGTCGCCGGTGTTTTTCATGTTTAACGATCGTGAAAGAATTCTCAAGATTATCGAATCGATCTGCGGTGACCGCATGCATCCGAACTGGTTCCGTATCGGCGGCGTGGTGCAGGATCTCCCGCGCGGCTGGGTCGAGATCGTCTCCGACTTCGTGAAATACTTCCCGAAGCGTCTGGACGAATACGACCGACTGGTCATGCGCAACCGGATTTTCCAGGCGCGGACCAAAGGGATCGGCGCCTACGACACCGATGAAGCGATCGAGTGGGGCGTGACCGGTCCCGGCCTTCGGGCCACCGGGCTGGAGTGGGACTACCGCAAGAAGCGGCCGTATTCGATGTATGATTCCTTCGACTTCGATATCCCCACCGCCACCCACGGCGACTGTTTCGACCGGGCGGCGGTGCGGATCGAGGAGATGCGGCAGAGCCTGCGAATCATCGATCAATGCGCCAAGCACATGCCGCCTGGAGACTTCAAGTCGGATCACCCGTTGACCACGCCGCCGCGCAAGGAACGGACGATGCACGATATCGAAACGCTCATCAACCACTTCCTCAATGTGAGCTGGGGGCCGGTCATCCCGCCGGGTGAGGCGACCGCGACAGTCGAGGCGACCAAGGGGCTGAACAGTTACTATCTCGTGAGTGACGGCAATACGACATCGTACCGGACCCGTATCCGGACGCCCTCTTTTCCGCATCTCCAGATGGCCCCGTATATCGCGCAGGGACACACGGTCGCCGACCTTCTGGCGATCCTGGGGAGCATAGATTTTGTGCTGGCCGATCTCGATCGGTAGCACCGTGTAACGGAGAACTGAGTGCAATGCTGAGTCCTGAAGAAAAAGACGCTATCGACAAGGAGCTTTCGCACGTGCCGACCCGGCAGGCGGCGTCGATCGAGGCGCTCAAGGTCGTCCAGCGGCACCGCGGCGGATGGGTCAATGACGAGGCGCTCGGCGATGTCGCCGCCTATCTCGAATTGGCGCCGGCGACCCTGGACAATGTCGCGACCTTCTACAACCTGATTTTCCGCAAGCCGGTCGGGCGTCATGTGATCCTCATGTGCGACAGCGTGAGCTGCTGGATCATGGGGTTCGAGACGCTGCTGGAACATCTCTCGAAGACGCTCGGTATCGGGCTGGGCGAGACCACCGAGGATCGGCGCTTCACGCTGTTGCCGATCCCGTGTCTCGGGACCTGCGATCACGCTCCGGCGCTCATTATCGACGAGGATACCTATCGGGATCTGACACCCGCGAAGCTGGATGAGGTCCTTAAGAAGTACGAATAGATCGCTATGAATGAAAAGCCGCTCACAGGATTGATCAAGACCGATGGCTCGGTGCTGAGCCTCGCCGAGTACGAGGCGGCCGGCGGCTATCAGTCGGCCCGGAAGGCGATCACCCGGATGGCGCCGAAAGACGTCCAGAACATGGTCAAAGAGGCCAACCTGCGCGGACGCGGCGGGGCCGGGTTCAACACCGGCCTCAAGTGGAGTTTTGTCCCGATGGGCGACGATGCCCCGCACCCCAAATATCTCGTGGCCAACGGCGACGAGATGGAGCCGGGTACGTTCAAGGACCGCGTCCTGCTGGAGGGCAACCCGCACTTGATGATCGACGGCATGATCACGGCTGCGTGGGCGATCCAGGCGTCGGTTGCGTATGTCTTTCTCCGCTGGGCCTACCACCTTTCGGCCGAGCGGGTCGAACGGGCGATCGCCGAAGCGTACGACGCCGGCTACCTCGGGAATAACATCTTCGGCAGCGGTTTCAGGCTCGAGATGTATGTGCACTCCAGCGCCGGACGCTACATGTGCGGCGAGGAGACGGGGCTGCTCAATGCGATGGAAGGCAAGCGGGCGACGCCGCGCGCAAAACCGCCCTATCCGCAGGTGAGCGGGCTGTGGGGGAAGCCGACGATCGTGCAGAATATCGAGACGCTGGCCAGCGTGCCGGGGATCGTGGTCAACGGGGTCGACTGGTACAAGGGGCTGAGTAAGACGAACGACGGCGGCACGAAAATCTACGGGGTCAGCGGCCGGGTGAGGCGGCCCGGAACGTGGGAGCTCCCCATGGGCACCGCGGTGCGCGAGATTCTGGAGGAGCACGCCGGCGGCATGCAGGACGGATACAAATTCAGGGCGTTGATTCCCGGTGGAGCCTCTACCGAGTTTATCCTCGAGGAACATCTCGACACGCCGGCCGATTTCGAGTCCTTGCCCAAGGTGGGCACGCGACTGGGGACAGGCACGATGATCATTCTCGATGATCGTACCTGCCCGGTCGGTCTGCTCGCCAATATGGAGAAGTTTTTTGCCCAGGAGTCGTGCGGCTGGTGCACGCCGTGCCGCGACGGTCTGCCGTGGACGCACAAGCTGCTCGAGGCGCTGTGT
>CAYPYM010000095.1:0-767 GCA_964414435.1 uncultured Ignavibacteriales bacterium
GTACAGAGCAGTATAATACGCCGGTGGGGAGACCACAACAGGGACTTGCAGGGGGAAGTAAGAGGCGGTGGGCTAAAATTCGGTGTCGAGGAAAGACCGGAAATTGCGCTCGGTTTCGGCCAGATTATCGGCGCCGAACTTCTCGAGAAACGCCTCTGCCAGCACCAGCGCCGCCACCGCCTCGGCGACCACCGCCACCGCCGGGACCACGCAGTTATCGGTCCGCTCGACAATCGCCTCGCCCTTCTTCTTTGAGACGACATCGACCGTCTTCAGCGGCTGATTGAGCGTCGAAATCGGCTTGGCCGCGACCCGCGCGATAATGTCCTCGCCGTTGGTGATACCGGCCTCGAGCCCGCCGGCATTGTCCGTCTTGCGGTAGAACTTCTTCCGCTTCGGGTCGCCCTTCGGGTCGTAGAAAATCTGATCGTGGACTTCCGAACCGCGCCGCGCCGCCGCCTCGAATCCCAGCCCGATCTCCACTCCTTTGATCGAGTGGATCGCCATAAGCGCACCGGCCAGACGGCCGTCGAGCCGATGATACCACTGGGAGAAACCGCCCAGCCCGATCGGCAGGCCGCGGACTATCACTTCGGCGATCCCGCCCAGGGAGTCGCGCGACTTCTTGGCGGCGCGAATCGCCGCGATCATTTCCTTCTCGACCGCCTTCTCGAGACAGCGGACCTCGGATTTCTCGGTGATACTGCGCACCCTTTCCAAATCCGAGAGATCATAGCCGCGCGGCAGTTGGACCGGGCCGATCCGCC
>CAYPYM010000095.1:777-8347 GCA_964414435.1 uncultured Ignavibacteriales bacterium
CGCGCAGCCGTAGGCGGAAGACGCGTCGCGCGGCCACGTGGGAGGCGAATTCGACACCAAAATGCTCGAGCAGTTGCCGCGCCAGCGCACCGAGCGCCACCCGGGCGGCGGTTTCGCGGGCCGAGGCCCGCTCCAGGACATTGCGCATATCGTGGTGGTTCCACTTGACCGCTCCGGCCAGATCGGCGTGCCCGGGCCGCGGGCGATGCGTATCGTGGGCGAGCCGGTCCTCCCGGAGATTGAGATCTTCCGGCACCGGCTCGGTCGGATGCATGATCCTCGTCCAGTTTTCCCAGTCTTTGTTTTGGATGACAAACGTGATCGGCCCGCCCATCGTGACCCCGTTGCGGACTCCCGAAACGATCTCCACCGTGTCGCTCTCGATCTTCATCCGGCCGCCCCGGCCGTAGCCTTTCTGGCGGCGGGCCAGCTGAAAATTGAGACGGTCGACATCGACGGGAAATCCGGCCGGGAAGCCATCAATCACGGCCGTCAGTTGCGGCCCGTGGGATTCGCCTGAGGTGAGATAGGTCAGCATGGCGGCAAGCTACGCAATTCGGTCCGCCCGGTCAACCGGTCAGTTCGGGTCAGACCTTGGTCTCGGCCGGGCCGCTTACGACCTCGGTGATATCCGCCTTCCGCTCCATCTGAGTGAGCCGGGCGGCGATGCGGTCGTCGATATTCATCGCCTCGGACATGCTGTAGAACTTCTTGGTGTCGATCGGCGAGATCTCTTTCATCTCCTCGAGCACCGCGACGATCTTGCGCACCGAGCGATCGACCACATCGAGATTGACCGGCAGCTTGTCCCTAAGCGACTCGGCATCGTCTTTGTCGCACTGCATCCGGAGCAGTTGCGAACGGCCGTAGATCGCCATGACGGCGTTGTTGAGGTAGTGCGAGAGCGTCGCCATCGCGATGTTCTTCGACTCCTCCGCCCCCTTGGCGTGCTCCTCGGCCAGCAGCTTCCGGGAGAGCTCCTGCCGCTCCTTGAAGAGGTTCTCGATCGTGAGATACGATTTCCAGATCTCCTGATTGGCCGCGACGAGCATCTCTTCGATGTCGCCGATATCCACCCCGAGAAACTCGGCGGTCGAGATCGTACGCGACAGCAGCGACGACGAGACCTCGTCCACCTGCGTTTTGGTCAGCCCGAGCGCTTCGGTCGCCCGGTTGATCGCCTCGAGACGAAGCTCGATCGGGTGTTCGTAACCCGAGAAATGATCGTTGTTGAGAAGCACGGCAAGACGAACGACATTGGTCAGCTTGTCGCCCTGACTGAAGTCCTTCATCTCGTGGTGGGTCTTGATGGCCCGCGCGACATAATCCGGGAGCTGCCAGGCAGCCGCGATATGCTCGCCGACCTCGCTGTGATCAATGCCGAACACATTCTGCTCCGCTTCGACCAGAGACCGCGCGCTCGCCTGCTTGCCGGTCACCCGGCGGTATTCCTTCGGATAGTGATGCAGGAAGAAGAGAATTCCGATATCCTGAAGCAGCCCGGCGATGAACGCCTCTTCCGGCGCCCGCATGCCGATGATCTTGGCGAGCTGTTCGGCAGCCGCGGCGATCGCCAGTTCATAAGCGAAGAACGACTTGGCATCGACCCCCGAATCGGCCGCGACTTTGTCGGGGTGGAACACCGAGGTCGACAGCGCCATGCACATGACCGTCGTTACCCCCAGGACCGAAATCGCCTGGTTGACTGTCTTGATCTGACTGACCCGATGGTAATACGGCGAGTTCACCAGCCTGAGGATGCGGCTGGTCAAATTGGGATCCTTGAGAATCACCCGCCCGAGAGATTCCGGCGAGAAATCCTCCTTACCCACCTCTTCCAGCACCTGCGACAATACCTGGGGAATCGAAAGGAGCTTGCTATTGCGGCGTATCTGTTCAATGATGGAGATTCTGTCCATTTCAACCCTTATAACCAGTATTTACTGGGATTATCGGATGAATCGGAACAGAGTTAACAGCCGGGAAACGTGGATGTCAAAAAACGGCAGTGGAATTACTTCGAGGCGCGGGCGGCCGAGCGGATTATGTCTGTAAGTTGTTCAATCCTAAAGGGTTTGTAGAGCACTTCGGAAATCCCGGCGGCGTCCAGCTGCGCCTGATCCGTATTGACCTCCCACCCCGTCACCAACACCACCGGCACCGACGGCTGGATCCGGCGAATCTCCGCCGCCGCCTCCAGCCCCGACATCCCCGGCATCGCCAGATCGGTCAGAACAATCGTGAATTGGTGCTGTCGGGCCAGCGCAATACCCTCACTGCCCGACGACGCCGTCATGACCTCGTACCCGAGCGACTGACACATCGCCGAGATCAGATCGAGTATCACCGTCTGATCATCGATCGCCAGCACCCGCACCTGCTGCCGCTCGGACGGTGCCTCCGCCGCCGCCTCGGCCGGCGGGAAACGGAACGAGAGGAACGACGGCGGCTGGCTCATGCGATCGTAGGCATAGGCGGCGCCGGTGTCGAGCAGGTAGCGCAGGAAAGTATCCGATGGCCGGTATTTGAGGACCTCATCGGGGTCGTTGTAGATCCCGAACCCGGCCACCTGTTCGACCGGCGGGAAGTTCTTCCGATGACGCGAGATATCGACATACGCGTGGCCGCCCTGCGTGTACGTGCTCGCCGTCAGGACATCGTCGTCGGCCGCGGCCGAACCGAACCGGTTAAACGTTTCCTCGATCAGGCCGAGGATCTTCTCATCCGCCACCGGTACCGCTTCAGACGAATCGAACTCGGTATAGATCTCGCGCGCCCGACCGCCGGCCATAAAGAGATTCTCAGCGACCCGGATACGCCGCAGCACCGCCTTGATCAGATCGGCGAGCGTACGTTCGGCCGGCGCCTGCACCGCAGCAGCCAGCGACGGCGCGCTCATCTTGCCGAGTGACTCCTTGAGGAATTTGGCCGCCTGTTCGGCCTCGGCGATAATACTGCGCAGATGCTGCTCGACATCGCCGTTGAGATCGGTCCGGCTGAACGCCAGTTCGGCGTTGCCGATGACCGCCGAAAGATGATTGTTCAGTTCGTTCACCGTCTGGCCGAGCATCTCATGGTTGAGCGCCGACGGCTTCGCCGCAACAGCGCGCCCGCGCAGGTCGGCGATAGTGAGTCGTATCGAATAGAGCGAGACGGCTAGCTTGAGCATCCGCTCCCACTCGCCCCGGTCGGCCTCGGTCACGCCGTAACTCGTGAAAATAGCCACTGCCGCCACCCGATCGATGCGCTGCACCGGGCAAACCGCCATGAAACTGGGCAGCCCGTGTTCGCCGAACAGCCGTCGCAACTGGTCGCGGTTGGCCGTCTCGAACGAGTCAAAGGCCCGCGTGACCGCCGGCCGGCCGTGGAAATACCGGCATTCGGCCTGGTTGGCCGCCTCGCCGACAACTCCTTCACCGGGGAGGATCGCAATCTCGTCGACATCGCCGCCTTCGATCTTGAGCTTCCCCCCGATTTCGAACGACCCGTTCGGCCGTCGCAGGAACATGAGCGCCGGCGCCGAGTCGGGCAGGATCGGCGCAAGATGTTTGAGGAAGTAGTCCGGCGCCTCCTCCAGCTTGACCTCCTGATCAAACCGAAGCAGACGGAGGATTGTCTCGAATCCGGTCCGTCGCGAAAGGTCGAGTCGATCGGTATCGACCTGATGCAGCACGAGCCGGGCGAATCCGGCGAACAGCTCCATTGTCTTGAGCTGCTGATCGTCGACCTTGAACGGCGCGTCGTTTCGACGGAACAGTAACGCGGCCGTGCGCCGGTTCTCGCCCAGCGGGAATATCAGACTTGACACCGCGACGAACGACCGGCCGTCCTCGGTCTCCCCTTCCTGGTTTATGATAAGCGGCTTGTGGCGGTCGAGCGCATCGACCAACGCCGTGCGGTAGTTTTCGGAAAGGTCGCCGAGCGGCTCGCTCCCGCCATACAGTTGCAGGCTGCCGTTGACCAGACCAAACAGATGGACCGTTTCACTCGTCGCCAGCCCGACGATACTGCGGCAGAATCCGGCGAGAGCATCGCTGCCGGAAAACGAAGCGGTCGCCTCGCGGAGACGGCCGGTCAGTTCGGCCCGCTCGGTCTTGATCGTCTCCACCTGCTCGTTCCGCGCCGTGAGTTCTCGCTCCAGCCGCGCCGACTTGATCTTCTCGGCGATCCACTCGGCCACCGGCTGAAGATAGCGAATCTCCGAACGCCCGAAATACTGCTCGTCGCGTGAGAGCAGCAGGATGCCGCCGATCTTTTCGTTGCCGGAGACGAGCGGCAGCACCAGCGACGAATTGTAACGCGACGGCTTTTCTTTCCCGTCGCGGTCGAACATGACAAATCGCCCGCCGAGCATCGGATCGGCCAGCTCGATACTCTGGCTCACGATATTCCGCTGGAGCGGGTAATATTCGAGCAGCGCGGTGTCGTCGCGGGACAGGCCAACCGACGCGGTCAGGACAAACTGCCGCCGCTGGCGGTTGAGCAGAAAGACTGCACCGCCGCACTCGGGCAGATGCGAAACGATCTCCTTGATCGAGATATTGAGCAGCTCGAGCAACTGGTACGGCCCGCGCGCATCGCGCTGAAGATTGTCGAGAATCGAGAGCTTCTGGTCGCGCGCCTCGACATCCTCTTTGCGCATCTGCCAGTAGTCGGCAAACAGCGCCAGACCGGTCACGACCAGTGCCAGGCCGATCAGGATAACGATGAAATAGCCAAAATCAATGTACGCATAGGCCGACTGCAGAAACCACTGACCGTACGCCTCGGTCTGCCGGATACCCTGCCAGACGGCCACGAGGACGAGCAGCACGCCGCCGAACAGGAACGGGTACCGCCCCGATACTTCGTCATCGGAAAAGAGCCGCAGCCTGATAATCAGGAACACCAGCGTCAGGGCGACAATGATCGGCAGCAGTATGGCGGTTACGTGGTTCATCATCAGTTTTTGGTTGCGATCTCTCCGTGTAGGGTGAAGGCGTCGGCGGCGTTGATCCGAACCGATACGATATCACCCGGTTTGGTGCTGTCCGACTTGAACAACACGGTCTTGTTGCCGTCGGTGCGAGCCCGCAGCGTATCGGAATTCCGCCGCGACGGTCCCTCGACCAGCGCCGACCGGATCTGCCCCGTCTCGCGCTGGTTTTGTTCGTACGAAATCTCCTGCTGGATCCCGATCAGCTTGTTCAGCCGGCGGATCTTCTCCTCCTCGGGGACGTCGTCGTCGTAGCGCGAGGCGGTCGTGCCGGGGCGCACCGAATAACGGAACATAAACGCCGAGTCGTACCGAATCTGCCGGACCGCGTCGAGCGTCTGTTCAAACTCCGCCTCGGTTTCGCTCGGGAAACCGACAATGAGGTCGGTCGTGATCGAGACGTAATCGAGTTTCCGGCGGATATAATCAATAATCTTCAGGTAATGTTCGATCGTGTAGACCCGCCCCATCCTGCGCAGCACCCGGTTGTGGCCCGACTGCAACGGCAGGTGAATATGCGGCATCAACCTGGGATTGTCGGCCATGACATCGACCAGCCGCTTCGACAGGTCTTTCGGATGCGAGGTCATGAAGCGAACCCGCTCGACCCCGGTCTCGTCGGCCACTTTCAGTAGCAGGGCCGGGAAATCGACGTCGCCGTACTTGTAGCTGTTGACATTCTGCCCCAGCAGGGTGACTTCCTTCACCCCCTCGTCGGCCATCTTCTTCACTCCGTCGACTATGAACTCGGCGGCGTGCTCCCGCTCACGGCCGCGGACATAGGGCACGATGCAGTACGTGCAGTAATTGTCGCAGCCGCGCGAGATCGTGACAAAGCCCGAAAACGGCGTTTCCTTGACCGGCACGATGCTGTCCATGTCCTCGTGGCCGAACGCAGTCATAACCCGCGAACCGACCTCGCGCCCCTCGAGCACGTCGGGTAGTTCGAACAGCCGATCGGTTCCGAGAACAAAATCCACGTGCGGAACTCGCCGGATCAGGTCGTCGCCGAGCCGCTGGGCCATACAGCCGACCACCGCCACTTTCAGGTGCGGTTTACGGCGCTTGAACTTGTAAATCTCCCCCAGCCGTCCGAACACCCGCTGCTCGGCCTTCTCGCGCACCGAGCAGGTGTTAAGGATGAGCAGGTCGGCCTCGGCCTCGGTCTCCACCCGCCGGTAGCCGCGGGTAAGCAGCGATGCCGCCAGGATCGACGAATCGGCCAGGTTCATCTGGCAGCCGTAAGTGGCAATATGAAAGGTCTTTATCTTCTGATCGCTGTCCATGTTAAGTCCTTCGCAGGTAAGTACGAAAAATCGCGCCCGGACTCGTGCTAATGATACGGTTTTCAACTTGAATTGCAAACACAAAACCGGGCCCGGCGATCGGCAAAAAAAGGCGGCTTTCTCTCAGGAAAGCCGCCCAAAAGGCTCAATTTACGGGGCTGTCCGGGCCGGGCCGGTCAGTTCACACACCCCGGCAACGGCGCCGGACCGTCCTGGAAGATATAGGTCACCAGATAGGTCACGTCCGCGATGCTGATGTCGCAGGAACCATCGACATCCGCCGTGCTTGGAATCAGCGGCGCCGGTCCGCCCTGGAAAATGAAAGCCACCAGTGCGGTCAGATCGGCGACATTGACATCGCCGGAATTATCGAAATCGCCGGGCACGCCCGGATTAGGGGCAATATACAGGTTGAAATCGACCGAATCCCGCAACGCCGGATTGGTATCCACCGCCCTGACCGTGAAGTTGAAGTGTCCCGTATCCGACGGCGTACCGCTGATGATGCCGGCGTTGTTGATCGACAGCCCGGCCGGCATCGAACCGCCGGTCACCGACCAGGTCCGCGAACCCGACCCGCCGATCGCCTGGATGGTGTCGACATACGGCTCGAGCTGCTCGCCATCGGACAGATCGTCGCGGAGCGACACGATGAAGAACTGCCAGGTGAGGCGCGCCTGGTACAGCAACACCCACTGCTGCGGGTCCATCTGAGCGCCGGTGACGTTGACATCGAAATGCTGCCTGATCCGTTCGTTGTTCTCGTCGACCCAGTAGCGAATCGTGTCGCCCGGACCATTAAACTTGATATCGAGCGGCATGGTGAACACGGTCGGATCGGTAGTCTGCGTCTGCCTGATGCGCAGGTAGACGTCGTAACCGCCGCCCGGCGCGAGCTGCGTGGTCATAAACCACTGGTAGTTCGGACGGTAGGTGCCGTAGATCCACTCGTTGAAGAACCAGTCGAGATCCTGGCCGCTGACCGATTCGAACAGATCCTGGAAATCCTGGGTCGTGGCCGACTTGTACTGGAATTGCGAATTGTAGTAGGCGTCGACACAGGCAAAGAAGACCGAGTCGCCCAGCACGCCGCGAAGCATATGCAGCGCCCAGGCGCCTTTGTCGTACACGCGGCTGGTGAAAATGGCGCCCACCGACGTCGTGTCCTGGCAGTAAATCGTCCCGCCGGATGAATAGTCCATCCCGATCATGTAGCTGCGGTAGGCGGCCTCGCCGTTGAGAGCCTCGTAGTAGAGCGCTTCACAGAACGACGCCCAGCCTTCATTAAGCCAGATGTCATGCCATGAAG
>CAYPYM010000096.1:0-1467 GCA_964414435.1 uncultured Ignavibacteriales bacterium
CGGACCTGGATCGTGAGTCCCAGCGCCTCGAAGATCGCCCGGGCAAACCCATACCACGACACCTCGCCTTCCGAGGTGCAATGAACAATACCGCTGATGTCCGAGCTCATGTTCCGCTCGGTCTGGCGCACGATATCGATCGTCCACGACGGATTACCGACCTGATCGTTGACCACTTTCAGCGGCGTGATGATTTCCCCCCGCTGAACCGCCCGGGTCTGCTCGTAACCGAGCTTGATCATGGTGCGGACGAAATTCTTTCCGTGGAAACCATACACCCACGCCAGGCGCATGATGACATAGTTGTCGAGTGTCTCCCGCACCCGCTTCTCCCCCGCCAGTTTTGTGCGGCCGTAGGCGGTTTTCGGCGCGGGCGGGTCGTTCTCGGTGTAGGGTTTGTTCGAGGTCCCGTCGAACACGTAGTCGGTCGAGTAGTAAATCATCCGCGCGCCCGTATTTTTGCACGCCTCGGCGATATACCCGGTGGCATCGGTATTGACCGCCGTCGCCGTCGCCTCATCGTTTTCGCAGGCATCGACATTGGTGAACGCCGCGGCATGCAGTACTACGTCGGGATGGATACGCTCGAGCGCTTGAAATACTGCTGCCCGGTCACAGATATCAAAATCGTTCAGGTCGACCCCGGTGACAGCGTATCGCTCCCCGAGGTGCTTCATCAGATCGGTACCGAGCTGGCCCCGGCACCCGGTGACGAGCACCCGCTCAGCCACCGTTGACCTCGTGAACGACCTCGCGCAGATATGCCTTGTAGGAATTGTCCCCCATGCCGTCGAGCAGCGCTTCCATCTGCTGGCGGTTGATGTAGCGCATGCGGTAGGCTATCTCCTCGATACAGGCGATTTTCTGCCCCTGCCGTTTTTCTACTGTCGCGATAAAATTGCCGGCGTCGAGCAGGCTCTCGTGGGTCCCGGTATCCAGCCAGGCGATACCTCGACCGAGCCGGACGACCTTGAGATCGCCACGCTCAAGATACGCCTTGTTGACGTCGGTGATTTCGAGCTCGCCCCGCGCGGACGGCTTCAGCGAGCGGGCGATCTCGACCACATCGGAATCGTAGATATACAGCCCCGTGACCGCATAGTTCGATTTGGGCGATTTCGGCTTTTCGTCGATCGAGAGCACATTGCCTTCGTGATCGAATTCGACCACGCCATAACGCTGCGGGTCCTTGACATAGTAGCCGAATACGACCGCGCCGCTGGTGAAGACACGCACGCTCCGGAGGAAGTCATACACACCGTAGAAGACGTTGTCCCCGAGAATCAGTGCGACGTTGTGGCCATCGATGAACTTCTCTCCGATCAGGAACGCCTGCGCGATTCCGTCCGGCTTTTCCTGTACGGCATAGCTGATATTGAGTCCGATCGAATGTCCATCACCGAGTAGTTCGCGAAACTTGGGCGTATCCTGCGGGGTGGAAATGATGAGAATCTCCGTCACGCCGAA
>CAYPYM010000096.1:1477-8342 GCA_964414435.1 uncultured Ignavibacteriales bacterium
TCATCGGTTTGTCGTAAATGGGCATCAACTGTTTGCACGCCACCTGGGTCACCGGAAACAGGCGTGAACCGGCTCCGCCGGCCAGAATTATACCCTTGCGTACTCCGTTGTTCATAGCGTTCCCCTGTTAGCGCCCGGCATACATCTCATCATAGTACTTCAGATACTGTCCGCTGATACAGTTGTCCAGCCATTCTTCATGGGAAAGATACCATGTGATCGTATCGACCATACCTTTCTCGAACGTATGGGCCGGTGTCCATCCCAGCTCGGCTTGGATCTTCGAAGCGTCGATGGCGTATCGGCGGTCGTGGCCGAGACGGTCGGTGACGAAGGTGATTAGTTTCTCGCGGGGACCGCCGCCGAGCATCTGGTCCATCGTCCGGCACAGCAACGCCACCAGTTCGATATTCTCGATTTCATTGCGCCCCCCGATATTGTACGTCTCCCCCGATTTGCCCTCGTGAAACACGAGGTCGAGCGCCCGGCAGTGATCTTCGACATAGAGCCAGTCCCGCACATTACGGCCGTCGCCGTACACCGGCAACGGGATTCCCTCGCGGGCGTTGCGGATCATGAGCGGGATGAGTTTCTCGGGAAACTGGTACGGGCCATAGTTGTTGGAGCAGTTCGTCGTAACGACGTCGAGGCCGTAGGTGGAATGGTACGCCCGGACCAGATGGTCGCTGGACGCTTTCGAGGCCGAGTACGGGCTGTTCGGTCGATACGGCGTCGATTCGGTGAACTGCCCGGTCTCCCCCAGCGACCCGAAGACCTCGTCGGTGGAGACGTGGTGAAAGCGGAAGTTTCCAGCGCGGTCGGCCCGTTTCCGGGCCAGCTCAAGCAGGTGAAACGTCCCGATTATATTCGTTTCGACAAACGCCGACGGCCCGGTGATCGAGCGATCGACATGAGATTCGGCCGCCAGATGGATGAGACCGGTCGGATTGTGGCGGTCAAAACAGTCGGAGAGCGCGTCGAAATCGCGGATATCGATATGTTCAAAGCGGTAGTTCTCGGCTCGCTCGATCGATTTCAGATTGGTAAGATTTCCGGCGTAGGTCAGGCAGTCGACATTAATGAAGAGATAGTCTGGATACTTCGGCACCAGGTAGAGCAGGAAGTTGGACCCGATAAATCCCGCCCCGCCGGTCACAATGATCCGTTTGTTGATATCGCTCGTATCCATCCGCCGCTGAACCGTCCGTGTTAGAAGTCGTGTGGCAGTCTGATACCGGATTTTCACGGTACAGACAACAAAAAAAAGGAGGCCGAAGCCTCGCCTGCGAAAAAGTGGCGCCCCCCAGAGTTGAACTGGGGACACACGGATTTTCAGTCCGTTGCTCTACCAACTGAGCTAGGGCGCCGACTTGATATGCTTTTTCAGAGCCACCAATGTACCAACTTTTCGGTCGGTGTCAACCCAAAAGTCATCGTCGTTGATACAAATAATTCCGCGTCTCGGTGGAAAGCAGCAAGACCAGCGCAACTGCGGCCAGGACCAACAGGACGAGATTGGCGGTGTGCCGGAAGCCGATCAGGGCCAGCAGGATGATCAGGCCGTTGACACCCACCTGGCCGTACCACCCCCACATTCGGAGTTCGCGGAAGGCCCAGGCGAGGTACATGAGCACGGCGCCGATCATGAGAAACAGGAACGGCGCCGCCATGTCGGCGTATTTGCGGTCGAGAAAGCCGAGGACCATCGAAACGGCCCCGTAAAGCAGGAATACCGCGGCGAATCCAAATCCCCACCAGTAGGCGAGTCGGAATTTGAGCGGTCCGGACTGTTTTTGTTCTTCGCTCATAATGTCTATCCTCTATCCTCTGTCCTCTGTCGATCAGGCGGGGTTCTCTCCCAGGAGGCTCGCCCCGATAAATCCGGCGTCGTTGCCGAGCGATGCCTTGACCACCTGCAGTTGTTCTACAGCGGAGTCGAAGGCCAGTTCCTTTATTCGGGCCGCGACCGCCTCGATGAAACCGCCGCCGCCCTCGGCGATTCCACCGCCGATCACGATCACTTCCGGGTTCAGCAGGTTGACGATGCCCGCCAGACCGGTCCCCAGATATCCGGCCGTCTCGTTTATGATTGCCTGCGCCGCCTCATCCCCCTTCTTAATTGCAGCGAACACCTTGCGAATCGTCAGCCCGTCGAGGCCGTCGTCGAGAACCGACTCGAACGCCGGTGTCATCTCCTT
Organism: uncultured Ignavibacteriales bacterium; assembly: GCA_964414435.1. Taxonomy (GTDB): domain Bacteria; phylum Zixibacteria; class MSB-5A5; order GN15; family FEB-12; genus JAGNLV01. The sequence continues at coordinate 3,676 of CAYPYM010000096.1, forward strand.
CTCGAGCGTTTTGCGGGTACGACCGAGGATGGCCGACGACGAGCAATACCCCTCGATACTGCCCGGCATGCCGCCGTGGGCAAAGCCGGCGTCGAAATTGATCGTCATGTGCCCCAGTTCACCGGCGGCGAAAGTCGATCCCCGCCAGAGCTTCCCATCGATGATAACCGCTCCGCCGACCCCGGTGCCGACTGTGACACAGACCACCGAGCGGGCGCCGCGGGCCGCCCCGAATTTCAGTTCGGCCAGAGCCATCGCGTTGACGTCGTTGTCTACATATACCGGTACGTTCAAACGTTCGCTGAGGTTCTCCCCGATCGGCATCCCCCGCCAACCCTCGATATTGGGCGAAGGGCCGATGACGGTGCCGGTGCGGAAGTCAACCGCACCCGGAGTCCCGACCCCGACGTGGCGGACATCGTACTCCTCCTCCGCGGCGAAATACAGCAGCCGCTCACCGATATTGGTCACCAGGTGCATGAGCGGCTTCGGCCCCTTCTCGGCCAGGGTGGGCCGTTGCTCGCGGTAAAGAACCTTCCCCTGCGGATCGACCAGACCGAACTTGATCGTGGTCCCGCCGATGTCAATACCGGCGAATGCCTGTGTTCCTGACATGCTCGCTCTCGTTGTTATCGTTCGGAATGTTGAACTGGGGACAGGTGAGCGGCTCACCTCCCCGATATCCGCGTCCGCCGGGCCGGCATGGTTGTCCCGACGCTGAAAAACAGGGGTTTATATACGGGGGAAGATTGGGGGTGTCAAGGTAAAACCCGGTACCCGGAGGCCGGGCGGCACCGGTTTCGGTCTCTCGAATCTCTCTACAGACAAGGCCGAGACATCAGTCCCGGCCCTCGGGATCGATCGTTCAATCCTGTTCCTCGCGCCACTCCCGCCATGTCTCGGCGTAGCGGTCGATCCAGTCGACCACCGCCTCCTGGCCGAGATCACGGCCGGCCCGCTCCGATTCGATCCACTTGTGGCGACGGATCTCCTCCGCCTGCTCGTGTAAATCATGACGGAGACGATGGGAGCGCCAGCGCTCGGCATGATGCCGCAGCCAGTCTTCGATCGCGAAATCGATACCGACATCGTAACCGGCTTGTTCTGAGAGGTGATATTTGTGGACGGTGATGGCGCGGGCCTCGGACCTGGAGAAATGCTGAAGCTTGTCAAAGCTCTCACACTGACGGACCATGATGATGTCTTCCATCCCTTAGCTGTTTACATCCCTCCCCGGAATGTAATCTCAGGTGTTCCTCGATTTTTGTCAAGGGGCACCTGTGTATGTTATCGGCATAATCCACACTCATATGGAGCCGCTTGGCCCGCATTTGGACAGCGGCTGTCACCCACGGCAAACCGCCGGAGGCGAAAATCGACCGGCACATTGCTGACGATCTCTTGTTGATAATCGTGACGCGATCGACGACATTGTCACGACTGACTAAATTTGGACGAATTGGAGGCAGGCGATAGCCGCAACGTTGACGGATAAACTGGGGATCAGCCGGGGTGTGCTGGCGCTGTCGGTTGCGCGCATGTCGGACGGCCTCGGTAACAGCATCATGATCGTGCTCATACCGCTTTATGTCGCCGATCTGCCCCACGTCTATGTTAATTTTCCCCTGCCGATTCTGGTCGGCATTCTGATTTCCACGTACGGCTTTGTCAGCGCCACGGCTCAGCCGTTCGGCGGCGCTATCGCCGACCGTCTCGGCCGCCGCAAGATTCTGATTCAGGCGGGGCTGGCGATCATGGGCCTCGGTACCCTTGCGTTCATACTCGCCGGGCACTTCGTGGACCTGCTGGCGCTGCGCATAGTCCAGGGACTGGGAGTCGCGCTGACCATCCCCGCCTCGATGTCGCTCATGACCGCCATTACTCGGCGCCATACGCGCGGTTCGTCGATGGGTTTCTACAGCACGCTGCGACTGATCGGCTTCAGCACCGGGCCGATTCTCGGCGGTGCGCTCAAGGTGCATTTCGGATTCAATATCGCTTTTGTCGTGGGTGCCAGCTTTGTCCTGCTGGCACTGATACTCGTGCAGTTCTGGGTGCGGGACGTCCCCGTCTCCGAGGAACGACGGGCGGGATCACGGGCCTCGCTCAAAGTGTTCGACCGTCAGCTGATGACCCCGGGGATTCTGAGCGCTGCGACCGCCACCTTTGTCATGGCAGGCGCCTTCTCGATGGTCACCACACTGGAAAACGAATTCAACGCCAAGCTCGCCATGAACGCCTTCGGCTTCGGCATAGCATTCAGCATGGTCATGATCGGCCGGCTGGTCTTCCAGGTGCCGCTCGGACGGCTGTCCGACATCATCGGGCGCAAGCCGCTGATAATTGGCGGGCTGCTGTTCATGGCGCCGGCGACGGCGTTGCTGGGAGCAACGACCACTTCGACCCAACTGATTCTTCTCCGACTCGCACAAGGTATAGCCGGGGCGGGGATTGCCGCACCCGCCATGGCCGTGGCGGGCGATCTCTCGTCACGAGGCAGCGAAGGCCGTCAGATGAGCATCGTGACTACCGGTTTCGGTCTCGGCATGGCGGTCGGCCCGCTGCTCGCCGGACTCCTGTCGGTGATCGATTTCAACCTCCCCTTTATCGTGGGCGGGCTGATGTCGCTGCTCGGGATCTGGGTCGTTTTTCGCTTCATGCCGGAGACAATCGACGGCGAGCGAGCCCTGTTCAAACAGCACAGCGGCGCCTGATCGCGCCGTCCGTTTCCCTGTCCCCTTCACTAGCAGAAACAGGCCGCTGTTCGCAAACAGCGGCCCGTGAAATTAACACGACACGGGGCTACGCTCCCCTCGGCCTTTACGGCACCATGCAACCGACGCGGGTGCAGAGGCACGGCTCGCCGTAGACGTCGCGGCCATTGCACTCATAGCAGAACATTTCGCCGGGCCCGTGACACCGGTTCGAAGCCACGCAGTAGAGATAGGGGGTGATCGTGAGCAGGCAGTCGTTCGGCTTGGCCTGCACCTGGGTCGCGGTGACGGTCGCCAGACCGATTCCCAGGCCGAGCGCGAGTGCGAAGACGACGGCCACGGTGACAATTTTGCGCATCGTGAACTCCTTTCACCAGTAGATTTGTGTGGTTGCCGCACGGCGGCACCGGATCGAGCGACACTCGACCGCGGTGACTGGGTATGCGGTAAGTCCGTTTGAAGAAATGCTGCCCGCTAGCTTGCCCAAAGATGCAATCACGGACCAAACTTGTCAAGGTTTATTGCTTCGTTCGGTCACCGGCACGAGTCGCACGGTGCCGGACCGTTCCGGAAGACGAAGTTTACCAGATATGTGAGATCGGCCACATTGATTCCCGGCTGACAATCCGTATTGCCGGCATCAAGGGTGACTGGTGGTGGTCCGGATTGGAAGATATAACTGACAAGCCAGGTGAGATCGGCTATTTCGATCTCGCCGGAGTGATTGATGTCCCCGCAGGTGAAGCTGTCAAAATGGTAGATATAGAAACCCATCGTATCGGCAAAACCGGCCTCGTTTACCACGATATCGAAGTGGTATAATCCGGTATCGGACGGCATTCCTTCGTAATGGAATTCCCCGGTTAACGAGTCGAGCCAGCCGGGCGGTTCCGGATCCTGTTGACTGTCCCAGAAATACGAGAACCGGTAGTCGGTACATGGATCTGGGTCATCGATTGCCGGTTGGAACGTCAGAGCCTGGCCGCTCGATACAACGAAGACCCGCGGTTGCGAGGAGGCAAACTGCGGGGCGTAATTTTCGCCGACTACGTTGAGCTGTATCTGAATTTGAGTGCCCGTCCCCCACACGAACGGCATTTCATCCCGGCAGAGGGCGGCATTCCCCTCAATGACAATCTCCTGCGTCGTTCCCGCATCGGCGGGACCGGGTGTCCAGGAATACACCCCGCTTGATTCGTCAAGCTGCCCCGGACCCGACATGAGATGATAACCGACAATGGCGCTGTCACCCAGGCAGGTATTGCTGTGGAACGAGTAGACGATTGGGGCGCACATCGAAGCAGACAGGTAAACCGGATTGTTGGTGAACTCCAAAAGGCAGTTGGGAGGAGTGAAGATGCGGTACCAGATGCCGCCCAGCCATTCAGGAGTTGCCTCATTCCCAAATTGCAGGCCGCCGTACACATTCGAAAGGGTCGTATCCACGACGAGATACTCTCCATCGCTCCCATATGGTGGGAGTCCACCGACGCTGAAGCTGAGGTAGGGTATCGTATCGGTCGAAATCGGCAGTCCGCGCCCCGGATCGGCGGCCGACACAGTCACGCCAACTACAGTCGTATCCCCGTGCTGTTCGACGAAATAAACGGGGGTTGATCCAAAGAGGGTATCAAATCCGTTTTGATATTGAACTTGAGGTACGTCAATTTGAGTCCCGTCGGTCATGACAAACCCCAGGACGATGGTACAGTTTTCCTGAACCTGCTCCGGATTGCCAATCTTCACGCCGAGATCATAGCTCCCCCAGGGATTGAGAGTCGGCCCGCTGTCCCAGAGCACACACCGTCCGATGTCCTGCACAACGACCGGCTGGGCGTTTCCGGACAATGCCAACAGGCTGGTGATAATACAAACGGCAATGGATTTCATTTGGCCCTCCCCGGACAAGAGATCGTGGCTGAGCAGCTCTCTGTTCTATTCTAACAAATCCCG
>CAYPYM010000097.1:0-8326 GCA_964414435.1 uncultured Ignavibacteriales bacterium
CGTCGCTGACGACGTCGACCCTGCCGGGCACGGCGTTGTTCGCCGACCATGGCGACGGTACCGGCACATTTGACTGGACGCCGACATACGATGATTCCGGAACGTATGTGGTCATGTTCTATGCGACTGATGATTCCTCGGCCGCTGATTCCGAAGAGGTCACGATCACGGTGAACAACGCCAACCAGCCGCCGGTATTGGCTTCGATCGGAGCACAATCCACCGATGAGAACGTGCCGCTCACGTTCGGGGTGTCGGCGACCGATCCCGATGGTCCCGCGCCGTCGCTGACGACTTCGACTCTGCCCGGGACGGCCTCGTTCGCCGACCATGGCGACGGCACCGGCACGTTCGACTGGACGCCGACATTCGATGATGCGGGGTCGTACGATGTCACATTCTACGCCACCGATGATTCCGCGGCGGTTGATTCGGAAGTCGTGACGATCACCGTGAACAACGTGAACCGTCCGCCGGTGCTGGCCTCGATTGGGGCACAGTCCACGGACGAAGGGGTACAACTCACATTCGGTGTGACGGCGACCGATCCGGACGGCCCGGCGCCGTCGCTGACGACGTCGACCCTGCCGGGCACGGCGTTGTTCACCGATCACGGCGACGGTACCGGCACATTTGACTGGACGCCGAGCTACGTCGACGCCAACGTCTATCTGATCACCTTTTACGCCACCGATGAATTCTCGGCGAAGGATTCCGAAGTCGTGAATATCTACGTCGGCGATGTCAACCGCCCACCGGTGCTGGCGCCGATCGGACCGCGGTCGGTCACTGCCGGCGGGACACTCACGTTCGACGTATCGGCGACCGATCCCGACGGCAGTTTCGTCTTTTTCAGTGCCGATCCGCTCCCCGGAACCGCCACGTTTACGGACCATTATGACGGAACCGCAACGTTCGACTGGACCACGGTCGAGGCCGACACCGGATCGTACGAGGTGCTCTTCTTCGCGACCGATGGCGCCCTCGCCGACAGCGAAATCGTGACCGTGACGGTTCTGTCGCCGGGGGGCTGCTGTCTGGTTCGAGGTAATATCGATCATAGCGATGACGGCTGGATCAATGTCGCCGATCTCACCTACCTGGTCTCGCACATCTTCCAGGGTGGTCCGCCGCCGCCGTGTCCGGAGGAAGCGGATGTCGACAACAGCGGCGATCTGAATGTAGCGGATCTCACCTACCTGGTCGGTTACATCTTCAAGGGCGGGCCCGATCCGGTGCCGTGTCCGTAGCCCTTACCCAATAGATTCTCCGCCGAAAACCAACGGCCGCCCTGTTCCAAGGGCGGCCGTTGACAATTACGGTCGGATTCGATCGGGGCGGTGTTGCGCCGGACCTGAAAGCGGGCCGAGGCACCACAAGAAAGGCCCGCGGCGGGGAACCGCGGGCCCGCAGAGGAAACCGTCGAGACTATTTCGAAAGCGAGAGAGGTCGTTCGTTCTGCGGCATGATCCGCACCCCCGGCTGGTGGCCGCTCACGGCCGCCGGCGGTTCGGCAATCTGCCAGTTGTCCGGATCGGCCGGATCGCCGCCGGTGAAGGTCATGCGCCAGTAGAACTCGAGCGGGTAGTAGGCCGACCAGTCCGGCACCCAGTAATCGATGTAGCCGTACATATCGTACACGGTCGACGATTGCGCGGTCAGGTCGAGCTGGAAGGTCGACAGATAGAACACCCAGCCGTCGTTGTAGCCGAACTGCTGGTTGATAAAGTCGATCACCTGCGGATCGCTGTGGTATTCCATCGCCTGCACCGCCAGCAACTCGTTGGGGTTGCACTGAAGGGTCTGCACCGTGTCGACCACGACGGTCGTATCGTAGTGGTTCTGCACCGTGACTACCGTGTCGTAGACGTAGTTGGTCTGGTAGAGCGTATCGGTGGTGTGGACCGTGACCGTGACAGTGTCAGTGTGGTTGACCATCACCGAGTCGTTGATATAGATCGTATCGGTGAGCAGAACCGTGTCGGGCGGAAGCTGAACGTATTCGGTGTCGTGGGTTCGCTCGGTTGATTCCACGATCCTCTCCTTGTCGCAGGAGGCGACAACGAAGGCGATTGCCGCGAACAGCAGGATGATTCCGGTCACTAATCGTCTCGGCATGGTTGTCTCCGTCGAAGGGGGCGGTTTTTTCTACGGATTATCAACGCAAACCGCGGGCCGGGCCGGGCAAAATCCCCGCGGTCGGCGCAATTACCTAACAATCAATCACTTACCGGGGAAAATGGGAGATCTTGAAAGGGCCAGTCGGGCGAAGCCTGTTGCACAGAGAGATGCAGTGGCGGCACGGGCCTACACGATCGCCTCAATGATCAGCGGTAGCTGTTCCAGCTCTGGATCGCCAGTTGGTCGACCGGGATATGGTCGATCGCCTCGGTCAGCCGCTGCGCGAGCTGCATATTGGTGATGAGCGGGATGCCGAAATCAACCGCCGCCCGGCGGATCATGTAGTCGTTGGTCAGCTCTTCCTTGCGGTAGTCCTTGGGGATATTGATGACCAGATCGACCTTGTGCTCGCGGATAATGTCGAGGGCGTTGGGCGAGCCGCCGTCGAGCGGCCACTGCACGACGGTCGAGGTCAGTCCCTCACGGGCGAGGAAGTCGGCCGTGCCCTGACTGGCGTAGAGCTTCACGCCGTGCTTGGCGAGCAGGTGTGCTCCGGCCAGGAACGCCGCCTTGCTTTCGACCGGCCCGGTCGAGAGCAGTACACCGCGCAGCGGGAAGCGGAACCCGACCGAGATGAGCGCTTTGAGGAAGGCCTCTTCAAAATCCCAGCCGAGACAGGCAACCTCGCCGGTCGATGCCATCTCGACCCCGAGCGTTGGATCGGCGCCCTCGAGACGGCTGAACGAAAACTGCGGCGCCTTCACCCCGACATAATCGAGATCGAGGAACGACCGCCCCTGGTCGTCGCACGGGCGTCCCATGATGACGCGCGTGGCGGTATCGATGAAATTGGTGCGGAGCACTTTCGACACGAACGGAAACGAGCGCGACGATCGCAGATTGCACTCGATCACCATGACTTTGTTCTGCAGCGCGAGATACTGGATATTGAGCGGACCGTTGATCATGAGGGCGTGCGTGATCTTCTCGGTGATCTTACGAATCCGTCGCATCGTCTCGAGATAGGTACGCTGCGGCGGCAGCACGAGGGTGGCGTCGCCGGAATGGACGCCGGCATTTTCGACATGTTCCGACACGGCCCAGCAGACCAGCTCGCCGTCGCGCGCAACGGCGTCGACATCGATCTCTTTCGCGTTCAGGATAAACTTGCTCACGACCACGGGGAAATCGGGGCTGACCGCACTCGCCTTTTCAAGATAGGTCGCCAGTTCCTGATCGGTGCCCGCAACCGCCATCGCCGCGCCGGAGAGCACGTACGACGGCCGCACGATAACGGGATAGCCGACCTCGCGCGCGAAGTCGTAGATCTCATCGAGCGACGTCAGTTCGCGCCAGGCCGGCTGCGGCAGGTTGAGCGATTCGAGCAGGCTCGAAAAGGCGTGGCGGTTCTCGGCCCGATCGACATTGTTCGGTGACGTACCCAGGACCCGCATGCCCGCCTTGTGGCAGCGCATCGCCAGCGAGTTCGGGATCTGTCCGCCCATCGAGAGAATCAACCCCATCGGATATTCGAGATCGTAGATATCGGCCACCGTCTCGAACGAGAGTTCATCGAAATAGAGCCGGTCGCATTCGTCGTAGTCGGTCGAAACCGTCTCGGGATTGTGGTTGACCATGATCGTCTTGTAGCCGAGATCGCGCAGGGTGCGGACGGCGTTGACACAGCACCAATCGAATTCGACCGAGCTGCCGATCCGGTACGCCCCCGGCCCGAGAATCATCACGCTCCCCTCCTGACCGAACTCGACATCGTCCTCGGTGCCGTTGTAGGTCAGGTAGAGGTAGTTGGTCGCGGCGGGGTATTCGGCGGCGAGCGTGTCGATCTGTTTTACGCATGGACGGAGGCCGAGCGAACGACGTTTGCGGCGCAGGTCGTCCTCGGAGAGGCCGACCGCCTTGCCGATCTGGCTGTCGGCGAAACCGTGGCACTTGGCGTGCAGCATGAGTCCCTCACCGAGGCCGTCGGGGCCGGCCTCGCGCAGACTTTTCTCGATCGCGACGATACCGGCGATCTTGTTGAGGAACCAGCGGCTGATGAAAGTGATTTCGTGGATTTCGTCCACACTCATCCCCTGCTTGATTGCCTCGGCCACCGCGAAGATGCGGCGCTCGGTCGGCTGGGCGAGGGCTTCGCGCAAATCGGTGAATTCGATCCCGTCGTTAAGCACCACCCCGCGTGCGCCCGTCTCGAGCATCCGGAGCGCTTTCTGCAGCGCTTCCTCGAACTTCCGCCCGATCGCCATCACCTCGCCGACCGATTTCATCGCCGAACCGATCGTCTTGGACGCGCCGGGGAATTTCTTCAGGTCCCAACGCGGCGCCTTGACCACGATATAGTCGAGCGCCGGTTCGAAACAGGCGCGCGTGACCCGCGTCACCGAATTGCTGACATCGAGCAGCGACCGCCCGAGCGCGAGCTTGGCCGCGACAAACGCGAGCGGATACCCGGTCGCCTTGGAGGCGAGGGCGGAACTGCGCGAGAGACGGGCGTTGATCTCGATCACGCGATACTGCGCGGAGTCCGGAGCCAGGGCGTACTGGATGTTGCATTCGCCGACGATCCCGAGATGCCGCACGACCCGGATCGCGATCTCGCGCAGCATATTGTATTCTTCGTTATTGAGCGTCTGCGATGGCGCCACGACAATGCTCTCACCGGTATGGATCCCCATCGGATCGAGATTTTCCATGTTGCAGATCGTGACGCAGTTGTCGCTCGAATCGCGGACGACTTCGTATTCGATCTCCTTCCACCCGCGCAGGTATTCCTCGACCAGAATTTGTTCGGTGTGGGCGAAAGCGCGGGTGGCCAGCTTTCGGAGCTGGTCCTCGTCGTGGCAGATGCCGGATCCGAGCCCGCCAAGGGCGTAGGCAATCCGGACCATGCAAGGATACCCGATCGTGCGCCCCGCCTCGACCGCCTCTTCCACGTTCGTGGTCGACATACTGCGGGCGGTGACGACATCGATCTCGTGCAACCGGTTGACAAACCGCTCGCGATCCTCGGTATCCATGATCGACTCGATCGGGGCGCCGAGGATCTCGATGCCGTATTTCTCGAACACGCCGCGGCGGTACAACTCGATACCGCAGTTGAGGGCGGTCTGACCGCCGAACCCGAGCAGGACACCGTCGGGCCCCTCCTGCTCGATCACTTTCTCGACAAACTCCGGGGTGACCGGCGTGAAATAGACTTCGTCGGCGAAATTCTCCGAGGTCTGGATCGTGGCGACATTGGGGTTGATCAGGATAGTCCGGATGCCTTCTTCCTTGAGGGCCTTGATCGCCTGGCTTCCGGAATAGTCGAATTCGCCCGCTTCGCCGATCTTCAGCGCGGAGCTGCCGAGCACGAGAACCGTTTCGAGCCGTCGCTTGCCGTGGCTGGGACCGGTCATTGCTCCTTCACCGCCTGAGCGAACTGATCGAAGAGCCAGGCCGTGTCGACCGGGCCGGGGGTCGCTTCGGGATGGAACTGCACCGATGAGAACGGCTTCGTCACGTGGCGGAGCCCTTCGACAGTGCCGTCGTTGGCGTTGGTGAACCAGACCCGCCAGTCGTGCGGAAGGCCGTCGGGCCGGACCGCGTAGCCGTGATTCTGCGACGTGATATAGCAGCGGCGGGGCGATTGGCTGCCGTTGGAGCCGTTGGGGCCGTTGCCGCCATTCGTACCATTTGAGCCGTTGAGGGGATGTTCGACGCACGGCTGGTTGTGGCTGCGGTGCCCGAACTTGAGCTTGTAGGTTTCGGCGCCGATCGCCCGGGCGAGAATCTGGTGGCCGAGACAGATGCCGAAGATCGGTTTGCCGACCGCGAGCGCCCGGCCGACATTGCGGGCCGCCGTCTCGTACATTTTCGGGTCGCCCGGACCGTTCGAAATCAGCAGGCCGTCGAAATCGAGATTGAGGAAGTAGTAGTCGTGCGGGACGCGAATCACCTCGAGACCGCGTTTGAGCACCGACCGAACGATATTGGCTTTGCAGCCACAGTCGAGCACGACCACCCGTTTGACCGGCGCGCTGTCGGGCGTCTTGGGCAGTCTGTATTCGAGAACATCGGGGACACAGACGGCCGAGGCGAGATCGCTCGCGTTGGGATCGTAGAAACCGACACGATCCTCGCCGTTGACGATCTTCCCGAGCATACTGCCCTTTTCGCGAAGGTGTTTGGTCAAAGCGCGGGTATCGACTCCGAACAGCGCCGGCACGCCCTCGTCGTCGAGCCACTGGGTCAGCGACCGGGTGGCGGCGTGGTGGCTGAATTGTTCGGTGTGTTCCGAGACGATCAGCCCCGAGACCTGGATCTTGCGTGATTCGAATCCGATCGGGAGGCCGAAATCGTCGAGCCGCATCTCCGGCACGCCGTAGTTGCCGGTGAGCGGATAGGTGAGGACGAGAATCTGTCCCTTGTAGGAGGGGTCGGTGAGGGTTTCGTGGTAACCGACCATCCCGGTGTTGAATACAACTTCGCCGGCAGTGGTGCCGGCGAATCCGAAACTTCGGCCTTTGATGACGGTGTCGTCCTCCAGGGTGAGAACCGCTTCCGTGGTCATGTCTTCATTCCCTGTGAAATTCGTGGTTTGCGGACATACCCGCCGGAGCGGGCGGCTGGTACCGCTGGCATGACCGTGCAGACCCGCAGGCAGCCCTCCCCACAGGCCGTCGATACCGGAGCAATGGTACGGAATCGGGGTCGCCGGCGCAATCGATTCTTTCGGCGACCCAAGAAATCTTCGAAGCTGTTTGTACTCAGGCCGTTACCGAGTCCGCCGCGAAGCCATTATCGGCCGCCCCGACCGATTCACTCGGGATCGACCGCTCCCACCGTCGGGCTTGCCCCGGTCGACGGCGACAGTACCACCTGGCCCGCCTCGGCCAGCGCGACCTGATCGAAAAAATCGCGCACTTTGCCGTAATCACCCGGCGGGAAGGTCGGGCGAATGATCTGCAGGTCCGTTTCGACCACGATCGTCGAATCGGCCCGGTGACTCTTGCGCACGAATATGGCGCCGTCGATCGCAAACGTCGTATCGGCCGGCGGCGTGATATCGTTCAGCCCGGCCGACGGCACGATCACCGCGACATTGTGGTACGAGCGGGGATAGACGAAGTCGACCGGGAAGGTGCGGCGGCGACTCTTGAACGGGTTGGTCCGGAAGGTGAAACAGACCGGCTTGACCAGGACGTTGCCGTCAAGTTCATGAGCCATCTCGGGGGCGTCGTAATCGAGCGTCACGCAGACATGTCCGAGCGAGTCCTTGACGCAGTTCGTTGCCGACACCGTGCAGGTGCCGTCGAGACGGTCGATAAAGTTGTCGTCGAAGAAATCTTCCGGCTTATTGGTGGAGAAGCGGCGGCCGTAATCGGCGGCGGTGTAGCCGCTCATGACGCAGCGGGTGGAACAGGCGACCGCGCCGGAACTGTCGACATACATATAGGTGGTGTCGTTGCGGCCCGAACCGGCGTCTTTGATATACATCCGGACGAGGTCGGACTGCTCGCCGTCGATCAGGAAGCCGCCGTCGGTGAGCAGGTTCGGCGGCAGCAGGCCGTAGGGGGCAAAGGGCGATGACGTATCGAGAAATTCCCAGCCGTCGTCGAACTGTACGAACGTGATCATGGTGTTGAACTGCAGGAGACCCGGTCGCGCGGGATCGAATCGGGCGTTGTCGCGAGTGCTGATCAGCACCGGCCAGGCGTTGAGTCCGAGCGCCTGGTGGAGCCTGGCCAGCAGCAGGTTCCGCTCCTCGATCGAACCGGATTTCGTATCGAGAAAGTCCGACATGGATCCGTTCGTGAGAAAGTCGCCCTGGTCCGACTCCGACATCGGGTATTCCTTGATCACCCAGTCATAGAGAGCGCGCGACCGCGCCCGGGGGTCGGTCAGGCCGCCGACAATCGACTTCGCCATCTCACCGAGCTCGCCGTCGCGGTTGCAGTAGTCGTCGAGATACTTCTGAAACTCCGTTCCCGTCTGCTGCCATGACTTGAGATAGTTGACATGCGTATACGGGCTGTCATAGGTAGCGATATGGAAGCGAATCGCCGAGCAGTAGTCGTCGAAGCAGCTCATGTACGGCTCGTCTTTGATCGGCGGGAGGTTGGTCATGCGCCAGGTGAAGATCGCGATCTTGCCGCCGCTGTTCGGGTCGAGCCGGCTGGTGATTTCGGCCTGACGATGCTCGGGC
>CAYPYM010000098.1:0-8288 GCA_964414435.1 uncultured Ignavibacteriales bacterium
ACGGCGGTGTGGACCTGTTGTGCACCGATTCGATCGACGCCCGCGGCGATCTCAATCTCAACGGCATCGCCTACGAAATTGCCGATTACGTTCTGTATCTCAACTATCTGCTTCACGGCTCCGCCGTCCTTTTCAACCCGACCGCACAGATCGGCGCCAGTGACGTGAACGCCGACGGCATCTACCCGTCTCTGAGCGACGTCATATACCTTTTGCGGGTGGTCATCGGCGATGCCATGCCGTTCCCGAGGCCGTCGGCCGCGCCCGCCGTCAACGCCATCGTAACGCAGGATGGGCCGACCACGACGATCCGCATCAAGTATCCCGATCCGGTGTCCGCCGCCTGGTTCGTGTTCGGCGGCGACATCCAGGTGACTTCGGCGGTCCCCACTCATGTGTCGGCGTATGCGTATGATTCCGTGGCATACACCCGGGTTTTGCTGACCCCGCCGCTGGTATCCGATTCGATCCCCCATTTCCCGCCGACCGACACGGGACGAGTGGTCCTCGGTTACACCGGGACGGGCACCCTGATCTACGCGGAGATTGCCACCGACGGTACACAGCAGATCCCCGTCACCCTCGCGTACAACGCGGTCCCGCCCTGCTGTCAGCTGCGGGGCGATGTCAACGGCTCGGATGACATCAACGTAGCCGACATTACGGCACTGGTCGGTTACGTTTTCGAGAATTCGTTCCCGCCACCGCCGTGTCCGGCCGACGCCGATGTCGACGGCGCCCCGGCGACGGAACCTGCGATCACGATTTCCGACATCACCTACCTGGTGAGGTACCTCTTTCAGGGCGGACCGCCGCCCGCGGCGTGTCAGTGAGAGAGTTACGAGAGGACCATTGAGGCGATAAGAGAAAAGGCCGGCCGAACCGCTCGAACAGATTCCCCAAACGCAGCCGGGCGGTTCGGTTCGGCCGATATAAAAGTGCGAAGATATATCACAACCTTTCGCGATCGCGAGCATCCGATCGCACCACGGGAGAAGCTCATGGAGAACGGCTGATTCGGCGCGCGGACCGGCGCGAGCCGTCAGCCGGCCATGTGGAGGAGCCATGTTTCGATTCAAGTGCCCGCCTGCAATTGTACCGATCAGCTTCGTACTCACCGTAATCCTGTGCAGCCTCGTGCCGTGTGCGGTGCACAGTCAGGTCGATCCGCCCGCCGTGGTTCGAATCGGCCATCTCGATAATGTCTCGCCGGGCGACACCATTACGGTGCCGATCACGCTCGATTCGGTCGGGTCCTTTACCGACATCGGCGGTTTCGACCTGATGGTGTTCTTCAACAACGGCGCCTTGACATATCTGGGCGCGTCGCTCGGGGATCTACCCAACGGCTGTTCGTGGGAGTATTTTTCGGCCCGCGGAGATACCTCCGGTCTGGTCCGGGTGGTCGCCCTGGCCGAAACCAACAACGGCGATGTCCATCCGAGCTGTTATCTCGGTTCCACCGGAGTTCTCGCCGAGCTGACCTTTGTCGTCTCCACCGATCCAATCTGGCAGGGAGTCAGTTTCCCGCTGTTCTTCCGATGGGAGGACTGCGGCGACAATGTCCTCGCCGTCCCCAGCGGCGACACGATCCTCGTGTCCGACCGGGTATTCAAGTTTGACGGCACCGAACTCACGGTCGACTCGACCCTCCCGAGTTACGGCGGCGCGCCGACATCATGTCTGACTGGCAGTCCCGGCACGGTTCTGCGGGGAGTCGACTTCATCGGTGGCGCGGTCGACCTCAACGGGCAGGGGCAGCCCGGTCCGAGCACGGTCAGCCTGCAAAGCAGGACGGATGTGACTCCCGGGGCCTACTTTGATCTGGCGCTCCAGTACACTCCGCCGAATACGCCGCGTTCGCTCGGCGGTTTCGACTTCCTCCTTCGCTACGACCGGAGCGCCCTCCAGTTCGACGGCGCCACGCAGGGTTCGCTGCTCGACACCTGCACCTGGGAGTATTTCACTTTTCGCGCCGACAGCGCCGGCCCCGACGGCTTGGTGCGGCTCGTCGCGGTGGCGGATATCAACGACGCCAACACACCCCTCTGCTATGCGGAGCAACCGGGTACCCTAGCCACCCTCTCCTTCACCGCCCAATCGGACAGCACGTACTTCGGCACATCCACCGATATCGAGTGGTACTGGAGCGATTGCAGTGACAACCTGATGTCCAATCCGTCGGGCGATTCGATCTACTTCTCGGCCGACGTGTACAATGCCGACGGCGCCCCGATCGCGGCCGACTCGGCCCTGCCGGGCATCTTCGGGGCGCCGCAGTCCTGTCTGGGATCGGCGCCGAACAACATCCGGGCGGTGGATTACCGTTCCGGACGGGTGACGTTCGCGGATTCCACGCCGGCCGATCATCGCGGCGATGTCAATTTGAACGGCATTCCGTTCGAAGTCGCCGATTACTTGCTGTTTGTCGATTATTTCCGATTCGGCGTCGGTGTCTTTTCAGTCGACCCGACATTGCAGATGCAGGCCACCGACGTGAACTCCGACGGTCAGGTGCTGACGCTGGATGATCTGGTCTTTCTTTACGAACTGACTGTCGGTCTCGCGACGCCCAACGGATATGTCTTCGGGGGATATGACACGGTCAATTTCCATCAGGATGCGGCCGCTCAGTTCATTGCCTTTGACGGTGTCGATTCAATTGCAGCAGCCGTCCTGACCTTCCAGGGGTCGGTCCTGCCGAGTCTCTTGAATGCGGTCCCGGGGATGCACCTCTGGTCGGAATACAACGGCACCACGACGAGGGTCGTGCTCTATCCGGACTACAGTGACTCGGCCAACTTCCAGCCCGGCCTGTACGCCGGGAACATCCTGTCTTATACCGGGAACGGTTCCCTCGTGAGCGCCGAATGCGCCGACTACCTGCATCAACAGCTGACCTCGCGTGTCTTCCTCGATAGTGTCAGCCTTCCGTCTATTGTCATCGGAACCGACGACTACGTGTTCCTTGGGGACACCATACAGATCCCCATCGATTTGACCAACGTTCCGCCGGGATTTGAAATGGCCGGATTCGAATTCACGATCCAGTATGATGCCGGCCCGCTGACTCTTCTCAGCGTGGAACCCGGCACCCTGCTGCAGAATTGCGGTTGGGAGGTATTCAGCTGGCGGGATGGCACCCCGAATGATTGCGGCGGTGACTGCCCGGCCGGGCTGGTGAAGATCATATCGCTCGCCGATAGCCCGGCGACACCGGGCCAGCCGACCTGTCTGGCCGACAGCGCCGGTCGGGTGGCCGTGATGACCTTCACGGTCAGCGACTCCGACCTGTACAATTGTATGATTGCGAATGTCCAGTGGCGCTGGTACGACTGTCCCGATAACTCACTCTCCACTCCGGGCGGCGAGCTCCTCTGGGCGTCGAACGTCTTCGATGTATCGGGCCAGATGATGCCACCGGCCGATTCGTTCCCGAACTCGTCGGGACTCACCGATTCGTGCTCGCCCGGTATTCAGCGATCGTTCAATCTCCGGCACGGTCGTGTCGGCATCCTCTGTGTCGACCCGGTCAATTTCCATGGCGACATAAATCTAAACGGTGTCGCCCATGAGATCGCCGACTGGGTGTTGTTCGCAAACTACTTCGTCTACGGTCCGCAGGTGTTCTTTCATCCGGAGACACAGGTGGAGGCCAGCGACGTGAACGGCGACGGTCTGCCACTGACGCTCGAGGATCTGGTGTTCCTCCAGCGGCTCGTCATCGGCGACACCCTCCCCTATATGAAACCGGTGACGATCGCGCCAGATACCGCGATCGTCACCCAGGATGCCGCGACATCTTCGATAACAATTGAGTATCCCGGGGCACTCACGGCGGCTCACTTCATCTTTGGCGGAGAGGTGGCGGTGACTTCCTCCCTGCCGGACCATGACGTCTGGTATCAACCCGGTTCAACGCCGTACTCACGAAGTCTCCTCATAAATGGGGACGCGCTTGCGATGCCGGTCGCTTACCCGCCGACCGACACCGTCCACACCGACGCCACCAATACCGGCACCGGCACCCTGATTCACGCCGAGGTGGCGAGTGACGGCACCGAGCACATTCCGGTGAGGATAGTGACCGTCAATCAGCCGTCGTGCTGTCAGATGCGCGGGAATGTCAACGGAGTGGGCGAGATCGACATCTCTGACCTCACTCAGCTGGTACTGTTCCTCTTCGGCGGCGGGCTTCCGCCGGGATGTCCGGAGGGTGCCGATGTCGATAATTCCGGCGGCGAGCAGCCAGTCACCATTTCGGATGTGACCTACCTGGTCTCATACCTGTTCCTGGGCGGGCCGGCGCCGGCGGTGTGCCAGTGATGAGGAGACTAAAATTCTGATGGTCCCATGAAGTAAGGCCGGCCGAACCGCTCGAACAGATTCCCCAAACGCAGCCGGGCGGTTCGGCCGTGACCAAGATATCAAAATCGGTAACGCCGGACGACAACTCACTCGACGATACAAACGGTCGGCGCGTTGCATTCATCGAGGGAAGCAGATGAATCCGGCGTTACCGAGTAAAATAGCCCGTTCGTAGTATGATGGTGGGCGTGTCAGGCGGTCTTCTCCGGAAGACCGCCTTTCGTTATGTGGCTTGTCGCCAATATCTTACGCACAATGTCGACAAAAAACCTGTTGCTTGTGGTCGGCCCGGCCGCTATTATAGTGGTTTGTTATCGTATGGTAATGTGCAGACCGCGGGCAGGCGCCCGGCCCGGGTGGGCCGCGCCGACAAGCCCGCACGAAGAATCGATCTGATAGTGCACCGTTTCCGTCAACCCGGAGGCTCCCACTCCAGTGCGCCGATCCTGAAAGCGCCGGTCGCGATTCGACCGGTCGATCGACGAAATCCGGCTCCTCCCGCCTCCCCCGCCGCGGCTAAGAAGTCCGCGCCCCTGACCTGACCGTGCACGAAAAAAGGAACGCATGAATCCACAAACCACACGCACCATTCTCATCGGAATGGTCCTCGGAGTCGTTCTCGGCGGCGTCGCGGGCTACCTGCTGCCCGACGTCATGATATCGATCAGCGTGATCGGCCGACTCTATCTGAACGCACTCCAGATTCTCCTGCTGCCGCTGATCGCATCGACGATCGTGGTCGGTGTGACCGGCCTCGGCAGCCCCCAGAAACTGGGGCGGGCGGCCGTTTCCGCCCTCTACTATTTTGTCGGGACAACCGTAATCGCCGTTGTGATCGGCCTCGTCCTCGCTTTCATCATGAATCCGGGCGGCAACGTCAGCGCCGCGGGCGGGTTCATCCCCGACATGGTGACGCGCGCCCGCGCGACGACCTTCACCGACATTTTCAGCGCCTTCATCCCGGCCAACCTGATCGAATCGATCACCTCGGGCCAGTATCTCGGCCTGGTCGTCTTCACCCTCTTTTTCGCCGGGGTGCTGATGGTGGTCGGCCGCAAGGCAGGCCTGATCCTCGATTTCTTCCGCGTCATCGGCGACGCCACGCAGCGCCTGATCGAGCTGGTCCTGTTCATCTCGCCGTTCGGCCTCTTCGCCCTGGTCGGAGCGGCGGTGGCCCGCAACCCCGAGAGTCTCGGGGGCATCGCCGGCGGCATGTCGTGGCTGGCGATCACGTTTGTCGTTGCCCTGCTGATCCAGGGCGCGATCGTGCTGCCGCTGCTGCTTCGCTTCATGGGGCATCAGTCGATCGGCAGCTTCCTCAAAAACACCAGCCCGGCGCTCCTCAACGCGCTCGGCACGGCATCGACTGCGGCCACCCTGCCGATCACCTACACCGCGGTGGTCGACGTCTCCAAGGTGGACAATCGGGCCGGCGCGCTCGTGCTGCCGCTCGGTACGGTCATGAATTTCAACGGCACCGCGATCTACCTGACCGTCGCCGCCGTCTTTGTCGCACAGGTGTTCAACCTCCAGCTCGGCTTGATCGACATCTTCAACGTGGCCGTCCTGTCGGTGCTGCTGTCGATCGGTACCGCCGGCATTCCCGGAACGGCGCCGTTCTCACTCGCGATTCTGTTCAGCCTGGTCGGGTATCCGGTCGAGGCGTTCGGCGCGATCGGTCTGCTGGTTATAGTCGACTGGTTGTTCGACCGCGGCCGGGCCGTCCTCAACGTGTGGGGCGATGCCGTCGGCGCCGCCGTCGTCGGCGAGACCTTCGAATTCAAGACCGCGCACATGGCCCCCGGCGCCCACGCCGAATCGCGGACCGAACGCACTTCCACCGATCGCAGCCAGCACGGACGGCGCGACAGCCGAAGCAAGTCCGACAGCCGTTCGACCTCGTCGCGACCGACCCGCGAGACAAAAACCCGCGAGCGCAAGCCGCGTGAACGCACGCAGACGAGTCGCGGCAGCGACCGTCGCAGCAGCTCCGATCGGTCCAAATCGGACAGCGACCGCACCCGCGGGCGCGGCCGTCAGGCGCGTTCAAGCGATACCCGTACGGCGCGAACCGAGCCGGCGAAACAGCGTGAACCGCTGAAACCGCCGCCGCTGCCGCATGAAAAGAAAGCCGAACCGGTCAAACGTCCGGAGCCCGAACGCGAAAAGCCGGCGGGTCCGACTCCGCGCGAACAGATTATGGAAGAACGCGGCCGCATCGCCGCCGAACTGGCCTCACTGCGGCAGGAAACCTCGATCCGCCATACCGAGGAAGCCGACACCGCCAGTGAACCAACCGCTTCGGAACCGGTCACCCCGGATGTAACCGAAGAACGCCCGGAACCGGCCCCCGAACCGCGCGAGCGACGGCCGCGCCGTGACCGGGATTCCCGTTCCGATCACCGCCGCCACCGCCGCACGGCACGCACTACGGAAGAAGAGCCGGAGGCCAGGGCGGAGAGCACAGCCACGGAAGAACCGGCCGCCTCGGAGCCGGCGGAAGCTCGCGCCGATGCCAGCGACTTCGTCGCCCCGAAGCTTCGGGAGATTTCCGACAAACCGAAGCCGCGCCGGACGGAACCGGAGCAAGAACCGCAGCCGGAACTGCCGCTGGACGTCAAGCCGGACCACCAACCGGAGCCGGACGAGACGGCAACCCCTGAACCTCCCGCTCCCGAACCGGAACCGGTCGAGGAACATCGGGAGGAGAAGCCGGCGGAGGAACCGGAGCGCCACGAACGTGCTCCCGAACCACAGCGTGAATCGGCCGCCGAGGAGAAACCCGAGCCGACTGCCGAACCGGAATCCCGCGGAGATTCCGAGTCCCCGGATGAAGGCGAAAAGCCGGATCAGACCGAGGGGCAGGAAAGCGCCCCGGTCCACTACGGGCGGAAAAAGCATCGTCGTGGTCCGGCGCCGGGCTCGAGCAATTCCGAGTCGACCGGCGAGTCGTCCTCGGAGCAGCCCGAGGATGTTAAACCGCTGGACAATTTCCCGACCGAGAACGTGTCCTACGGTCGGCCCCGGAAGAAACGCACGCGCTGATCGAATCGCCTGATCGGCAGACAATTCAGGACGACGGCGGGACCCGCGTGGAACCGCCGTTTCCCTATGAATAGAGGGAACATTTCGAGCGTATTGTCGGTAATCACTAGCGGATGAAAAAGGGTTGACCCCGCCGCTGCCGCAGTCTTAGTTTCGCGTAAGGGAAAGACACGATAACCGTGAACGCAGTTAAAGTTACGCTCATGATGCTGGCCCTGATGCTCCTGTTCATGTGGGTCGGCTACCTGATCGGCGGGCAGGGCGGTCTTGTGATCGCCTTTGTCATGGCCGCGGCCATGAATTTCGCCAGCTATTGGTTTTCCGACAAGATGGTCCTGAAAATGTATCGGGCCAGAGAAGTCTCCGAGGCCGACCATCCGAGATTGTTCCGGGTGGTGCGTCGGATCGCGGTGGCCGCGATGGTGCCGGTGCCGCGCGTCTATATTGTGCCGAGCAAGGCGCCCAACGCGTTTGCGACCGGCCGCGACAAGGAGCATGCCGCCGTGGCGGTGACCGAGGGCCTGTTAACCATGCTCAACGAGGATGAACTCGAGGGCGTGATCGGACACGAGTTCGCTCACATCATGAACCGCGACATGCTGATCGGTACGATTGCGGCGACCTTCGCCGGCGCGATCGGCTTCCTCGCCATGATGGCCCGCTGGGGCGCGATCATGGGCGGCTTCAGCCGCGAGGACAACCGCGGCGGCGGCGGCATTATCGGCCTCCTGGCGGCGTCGATTGTCGCACCGCTGGCGGCGATGCTGATTCAAATGGCGATATCGAGACAACGCGAATACAAGGCCGACGAAATCGGCGGCGGTCTGACCGGCAAGTATCTGAGCCTCGCCTCGGCGCTGGAGAAACTCCACCGC
>CAYPYM010000099.1:0-8287 GCA_964414435.1 uncultured Ignavibacteriales bacterium
ACATACCATTGTCCTGATAGTGATCGGGCGACAGAGTGTCGGGTTGCGATCCGTCCCGGTTTCTCTTTGTATCGACTGATTCTGTCAAAAACTCAAGGGGTGGAACAGGGCCGCGAATATCCGGTTTTTGATAAAAACTTTGCGGAAAACCGCGGCGCGAATATATTGATGGCTGTATTCAATGCCAGGAGATGAGATACCATGAAAATAGCAGTCCTTGGCGCCGGCCTGATGGGCCGCGCCGCCGCTTATGATCTGGCCCTTCAGCCCGATGTCGACAAAGTCGGCGTCTACGATATTGATTCCGATCTCGCGGCCGAAGTAGCCGCCCGCTACACCGACGGCAAGGGAGCGTCGGGCAAGCTCGACGCCGGCGAGGAAGGGGCGGTCGCCCGTATTCTCGGCAGCTATGACGCCGCCGTTTCCTGTGTCACCTACAAGTACAATCCCGGCATCACCCGGGCGGCGATCGCGATGCACTGCCATCTGGTCGATCTGGGCGGCAACAACGACGTGGTCCGGACCCAGCTCGAGATGAACGCCGAGGCGAAAGACGAAGGTGTCCTTATCGTCCCCGACTGCGGTCTCGCGCCGGGCATGGTGTCGATTCTCGCCGCCGACGGCATCAGCAAGTTCGACAAGGTCGATACGGTCAAGATCCGGGTCGGCGGTCTGCCGCAGTCGCCCCGCCCCCCGCTGAACTACCAGATGCTTTTTTCGGCCGAGGGGCTCATCAACGAATACTGGGAGCCGTGCATCATTCTTGAGGACGGCCGCAAGAAGACAGTCAATCCGATGACCGGCCTGGAGGAGCTGGAGTTCGACGGCCTCGGCACGTTCGAGGCGTTTTACACCTCCGGCGGCACGTCGACGCTCCCCGACACGTTCGAGGGTTCGGTCAGTTTCCTCGACTACAAGACGATTCGCTACCCGGGCCACTGCGGCCTGTTCAAGCCGATGCTCGAGATCGGCCTGGCCTCACGGAAAGAGGTCGCGGTCGACGGGGTCTCGGTCGAACCGCGCTCGGTGTTCAAGGCAGTGCTCGACCGCAACCTCAGTTTCAATGAGCCGGACATGACCCTCGTGCGGGTGACAGTCAGGGGACAGCAGGGCGGCCAGGCCAAGACGGTCGTCTACGAGATCGTCGACCGGCAGGATATCAAAACCGGGCTCAGCTCGATGATGCGGATGACGTCGTTCCCGGCGGCGATAATCGCCTGGATGGCGGCCTCGGGACAGATCCAGGACCGCGGTTGCAAGCCGCAGGAACTGGTCGTGCACCCGAGCCCGTTTATTCAGCAGTTACGGAAGCGGAATATCAACCTGCAGATTACCGAGCAGGTCGGCTGAGCTTACCAGAGATCGGCCGGGAAGGCGATTTCAAGCATAACCGTGCTGCCCGGCGAGACACTCACCTGATAGGTGACCGTGTCGGAGTCGGGCGTGTAGATCGCCCGCACGGTGTGGTTGCCGATCGGAATCCCCGCAAAACTGAATGATCCGTCGGCTCGCGGATTGGTCGGGGCGCTCGTGACGCCGCCGAGTCCGTCGGGGTAGTCGATCACCAGCAAGAGTGAATCGCGGTAGGTCGTGCCCGGCGTCTCGCGATCGGCGTCGACCACGTAGCCGGCCACGGTGTTCGACAGCAATTCCGCAGTGCTCGCCGCAATTTCCTTGTCGATATCAGATCCCGACCCGATCGACCGCACCGTTGTGCCGGTGTAAATGTACGCGATATTCCAGGCGTCGGTGAGGTACCCGTTCGAGGAACCGTCGCCGATATACGGCCCGTGCCAGGTGATGTAACCGGGATTGGTCCCGAGCGCCGCCAGATTGGGGGGAAGCGCGCCGACATCGCCGACATATCCGAAATCAGCCCTCGCGCCGCTCGTGTACAGCGCCGGGTTGCCGGCAATGGCCGTGGCAAGATGGTCGAGCTCCTGCTTGGTCTGCTCGTAGCGGGCGTCGTCGATCGTGCCGATCATCTGTCGGGTGGCGATCGTCGCCAGGATACCGACGATGACGATCACGATCACGATCTCGATCAACGTGAAGCCGGCCTGTCGTTGCATTAACTTCACCAGTAACACCCTCCCGGCGATACCGTGAACACCGAACCGTCCGACAACTCCACCGTGAATGTCGCGCCGGACATGTCGACCTGCGCACCGCCGCCGCCGGAATTCGCGCGGAAGTCACCGATCTGAATCTGCGCCGAGGCTCCCGCCGCGAGCGATTGCGGCGAACTGAATATCGCGGTGGCGCCGCTGCCGTTAATCGGGCCGCTATAGACGTTTGTTCCGTTCCAGTCAATGGGCGTGTAGTACGCGGTCGGCGACGACCAGGTCAGTTTGAGCGACGTAATGGTCATCGGACTTCCGGTGCTGTTGGTAATCCAGAAACTCAGGACGTTGCAGTGGCTCGAGACGAGTGAATCGGAGCCGTCGACGAATTCGATATCGTTGCCACCGCCGGGGCCGGCGCCGCCGCCGCTCCACAGGTCGCCATCGAGGAAATACTCCTGGTACACCGCCGAATTGGGGAGCACCGAGACGAACCGGTGGAGGGTGTCCGAGGTCGGCCGGTAGACGATATCGAGGACATGGTTGCCGATCGGGATCGAGTCGAAAACGAAGTAACCACCCGGATCGGCGGCGCCGAGGCGGGTTGCGATGCCGCCGACACCGTTCGGCACGACCAGGCGCACCTCGATTGAGTCGGCGTAGTCCGTGCCGGGCGGGGTGCCGTCGGCGTCGTACACGTTGCCGCCCACCTGGTTGTACAGCAGCTCCGAGGTCGAACCGGCGAGCTTGCGCACGATCGGCTGGCCCGAGCCGGTCGAGGTAATATCCACCCCGCCGTAGGAATAGAGCTCGCCCCAGGCGTCGGTTTTGAAATCGGCTGCGGTCTGGGCGAAACGGTTCGAGACGTACGGGCCGTTCCAGGTGGCGTAGCCGCCCGGGTTGGACAGGAGCGCATCGAGATCGGGCGGCAGCGCACCAATATCGCCCACATATCCGAAATCGGACCGCACACCGCCGCTGTGAAGCGTGGAGCGCCCGACCATCGCCTCGGCGAGGTTGTCCAGTTCCTGCTTCGTCTCCTCGGTGCGGGCGGTGTCGCCGATGAGCGAGACCGAACGCAGCGCGACGGTCGCCAGGATACCGGCGATGATGACCACGATGATCACCTCGATCAGG
Organism: uncultured Ignavibacteriales bacterium; assembly: GCA_964414435.1. Lineage (GTDB taxonomy): Bacteria > Zixibacteria > MSB-5A5 > GN15 > FEB-12 > JAGNLV01. Next base: position 3,201 of record CAYPYM010000099.1, read on the forward strand.
GTGAAACCTTGCCCGGACTGCATGTGTCGGAACCGTTCGTGCGACATCGGTGTCTCCTCAATTCCCGTATTCAACCACGACCCACACCGCCGAGCATCGCGCCGGCGGCCTTGAGGTTGTGGAGCGCAAACTCACGCCCGCCTCCAGCCCGGCGATATCGGTCCAGGTCCAGGCGTCGGCGGTGGACGGATTCAGATCGTACTGCGTGCTGAAAGTCGTATAGCTGTCGCCGAGTGTTTCCCCGACTCCTTCGAACGTCGCCCCGGCAATATCCAGGAGCGTTTTCATCGAGGCATTTTTCACGAATCTGCGGGCACTCACATAGACAGTGACCCTCGTAATCGTACAACTCGTGTCGATCGGGTCGGCCACGCGGTAAAGGTCGCTCGTCCAGGCGGTGCCGTTCGATTCGGCGTAGGTGCCGTCGTCATCGGACGGCACGTCATCGACACACTGCCACGTCGCGGTGCAGCCGCCGGTGCTCAATTCACTGGTCGAGCCGACTCCGGTCGGCACGAGCGTGTCGGCACCGGGACCGGTGCATCCGGCCGATGACCCGCCGGCGAAATAACCGGCGGCGAACCGGTAGACATCAACCGGGCTGCTCTTGTGCCTCGGGAGAATCGTCAGGTATCGCGAAATCGTATCGGCGTTCGGTTCGTAAATCACCCGGATCGGATGCACGCCGGCCGGGATCGAATTCAACGCGAACTCACCGGTGCTGTCCGGATGAACCGAGACGGTGCTCGTCCCTCCGGCACCGTTCGGCGCGCTCAGGGCGACCGTTACCGAATCGGCGTACACCGGGCCGGGGACGGAATCGAATGCATCGCGGACTTCACCCCGGTAGGTGTTGGCGAGATAATCCGAGGGAGCATCGGCGATCTTCTTCGTGAGGGTAGTGCCCCCGCCGGTCGAGCTGATCGTCACCCCGCCGGTATAGGCGTACGGCTTGCCCCATTCGTCGAGACGGTAGCCGACAGTATCTTCGGCATAGCCGGGTGCGAGATACGGGCCGTCCCAGGTGGCATAGCCGGGGTTCTCGGTCAGAGCGGCGAGCGTGGGGGGAAAGGCGCCGACATCGCCGACATAGCCGAAATCGGCTCGCTGCCCGCCGGCGATCACCCCCGGATCGCCCACGATGGCGCTGGCCAGCTCGTCCATCTCGCGCTCGGTTCGCACCCGTCGGAGATTGTCCACCCCCGACGACATCGAATTGAGCGCCACCGCCGCGAGGATGCCCATCACGACCACGATCACGAGCAGTTCGATCAGGCTGAATCCGCCCGCACCGGTTATGTCGATTTGACGTTTCACCACACACTCCGGTAATACTGCCACGCGAGATGGGCGTCGTGCCCCGGCTCGACCGCCACCCGCCGCTCCAGCGTGTCGGCCTGCGGAAGATAAACCAACCGCAGGCGATGGCTGCCGATCGGAACGCCGTCGAATTCCACGAGTCCGTCGCTGCCGGGATGCTTCACGGTCGTCTGATACCCGCCGGTGCCGTTCGGTACGGTGAGAACCGCCTCGACCGAATCGCGGTAGGTTGTTCCCGGCGGTTTGCCGCTCAGGTCCGAGATCACGACGCTGACCGCATTGTTGAACAACTCATCGGTCGAGTGGGCCACCTGACGGGTGAGCGGGCTTCCGCCGCCCGGCGACGTAATCGTCAGACCGCCGCTGTACGAAAGCGGCCGGCCCCAGGCGTCGGTCTTGAACGTAGTATTGACCGCGCCGCCCGACGACAGGAAATCGTCGCGGAGGTATGGACCTTTCCAGGTCGCCAGCCCCGGGTCCTGCGCGAGAGCATCGAGCGAGCCGGGCAGCGCACCGACATCGCCGACATACCCGAAATCGGTCCGGGCGCCGCCGGATACCAGCGACGGGTCGCCGGTCATGGCATACGCCAGCCGGTCGAGCGCCTGGCGGGTCCGTTCAACCCGGGCCGTCTCGTTGGCGCCGCGCAGGGCGCGCATCGTGATTGTCGCGAGAATCCCCACGATGACGATCACTATAATCAGTTCGAAGAGGGAATATCCCCGTTCGCGCCGACCGTTCGCGCCGCAAATCCGGTTTTTCGCCGTAGTAGCCATCAATAGTCTATTATCGGCAGAAATCGGGGATCGTTTATTCTGTCTAACTAATTGATTTTAAGGGAATTATGAGGCGGGAAAGAGGCCCTCCGGCCGGGCCCGGAGCCGCCCGGAGAATTTCACCGGCGGCGGTCGATCAGAACGTGTCTTCTTCGTCCCAGAGCGCTTCTTTTTCGGGGATCGTCACGACCAGGTCGGTCTTGACTTTGGCCTGGCAGGCTAGCCGTGAGGTGTCGGTCAGACCTTCGGCTTCATCGAGCATGTCTTCTTCGTCCTCGGACATGTCACCGAGGGTTTCGAAGCCCTTGTTGATGATGACATGGCAGGTTGAGCAGGCGCAGTTGCCGCCGCAATTGTGATCGATACGAATATTGTTATCGAGGGCGGCGTCGAGCACGGCCGTCCCCTCGGGTACGTCTACGGTGATATCCATGGGCATAAAGCGTATCTTCGGCATCATATGAACCTCGCACAGGTGTTTTCGAGAGTAAACGCCAAGTAAAACGATCGGTTCCCGTTTGGCAATCTACTTTTTCCCGGTTCGGGGCGCCCGGTAGACAACGATGTTGTCGTGTTCGTTTCCGTAGCGGACCGAGCGGGCGATACCGACGAGGCGGGCGGTCAGGTGCATGAACGCCCACGGCGGGACGGGATCGCCGCCGCAGCCCCGGACGAGGACGTTTTTGTCCTCGAACCGGCTCCAGTCGTGCTTTTCGGCGCGCTCGAGGAAAGCGTCCTCGGCGAACATCCCGTTTTCGGTGAATGCCTGGGGATCGAGAATCTCGAAGGCCATCAGCAGGTAAAGGACGAGCCGCAGCCGCAGGACCGCTTGGCCCGCGGATTGTGGAAATTGAATCCGCCGCCCATGAGACCCGACTTGTAGTCGAGGGTGGTTCCGGCGAGATACATCAGGGCTTTCATATCGACCAGCACTTTGAGACCGAAGAATTCGAATTCCTTGTCGACGTCCGACTTCTCCGAGTCGAACGCCATGCTGTACGACATTCCCGAACAGCCGCCGGCCACGACGCCGAGGCGGAGATATTCCGGCCGGTCTTTTTCGAGGGCGCGGAGCCGTTCGATTTCTTCGACGGCGCTCCGGGTAAGGGTGACGGCCGCGGTGCTGGTTTTCTGATCGGTCGTATCGGACATTGAGGGTTCCTCCTAAGTTGACAATATGGCTCTTTTTACCCTATGTACGCCATCTTCGGGCGCTGTTACGGAAACGATTCCGTGCCGCGAAAGGTTCCCGGCGGCCGCTTCCGCTTACCGGAGCGGTAAGAAACGTGGGGGGAAGGCGTCTTTTTTGTGGACAAATCGGCCCTTGGCGTCTTTTATTGACGTCCGGTCACGTCAAAAGAGGAAAAAATTGTACATTTTCCGATTTTTGTTGTGGACTAAGTGTATCTTTATTCGTATAATGGGTCGGTAATCGGCAACGAAGAGAATAAAGTCTCTGAAGTCAGCTTTTTGCATAGCATTTTGAAGAGGTATCACCGTTATGAGACTGTCAAGAAAATCGGACTACGCGTTGCGGGCGGTCAGGCACATCGCTAATCTTCCCACCGGCAAACTGGGCTCGATCAACTCGATCTCCGAGGCCGAGTCGGTGCCGCGGGAATTCCTGGCCAAGATCCTCAAGGATCTCACCCGGGCGGGTATCCTGGTTTCCTACCAGGGCGTGACCGGCGGTTACCGGCTCGCCCACAACGCCAAGGACGTGTCGTTCCTCGACGTTATCGAAGCGATCGACGGGCCGCTGCACCTGAACCTGTGCACCGAATCGAAGACCTGTTCGTGCGACCAGTTCAACACCTGCCAGTTGCGCGGGTTCTGGGACCAGCAGGAGAAGGCGTTCAAGCGCGCGCTCGCCAAGCAGAATTTCGCCAAGTATCGTCTGAAACGCACCCGCGCCCGGGTCTGAGAACGACCCGCCACCAACGGACATAAATGGGGCTTGTCACCGAGCCCCGTTTTTTGTTATATTGGGCCGCCGAGCGGCGCCGATCCGGGGAGTGCCTCCCCGTCGAAATCGGCCCGAGGGGGCCGTCTTTTTTGGCGACTTTTCCGCCGCCTTCGGCGTTATACAGGTAGAACCGATTACGGTGTAAGGAGAGCGTTGTGATAGACTTTAACGATAAACAGCACAAGGTCAAGGTCGGCCTCGCCGAAATGCTCAAGGGCGGCGTCATCATGGATGTCACCACCCCGGAACAGGCCAAAATCGCCGAGCAGGCCGGCGCCTGCGCCGTCATGGCCCTCGAGCGGGTGCCGTCCGATATCCGCGCCGAGGGCGGCGTGGCCCGCATGGCCGACCCCGACATCATCGAGGGCATCAAGCGGGTCGTGACCATCCCGGTCATGGCCAAGTGCCGCATCGGCCATATCGCCGAGGCCCGCGTGCTCGAGGCGCTCGAAATCGACTTCATCGACGAATCCGAGGTGCTCACCCCGGCCGACTACGCCCACCACATCGACAAGTGGGGCTTCAAGGTCCCGTTCGTCTGCGGCTGCCGCAATCTCGGCGAGGCGCTCCGTCGCATCTCCGAGGGCGCCGCGATGATCCGCACCAAGGGCGAGGCCGGCACCGGCGACGTCTCCCATGCGGTCCGCCACCTGCGCGAGATCAACGCCCAGATGCGCGCCCTGACTGTCATGCCCAAGGACGAACTCTACACGGTCGCCAAGGAGCACCGGGTTTCGATCGAGATCGTGCGCATGGTCGCCGAAACGGGCAAGCTACCGGTCCCGAATTTCGCCGCCGGCGGCATCGCCACCCCGGCCGACGCCGCGCTGTGCATGATGCTCGGCGCCGAAGCGGTCTTTGTCGGCTCCGGCATTTTCAAGTCGGACAATCCGGAGAAACGGGGCAAAGCGATCGTGACCGCCACCACCCACTGGCAGGATGCGGTCAAGGTCGGCGATTCGTCGCGCGGACTCGGCAACGCCATGAAGGGCATTCAGGCCGACAGCATTCCCGAGGAGGAGCTG
>CAYPYM010000100.1:0-1300 GCA_964414435.1 uncultured Ignavibacteriales bacterium
ACGGTGTGACGGGATAGGTCTCGATGGAATCGATATTGCTCCGTTGGAACGCGCGTTCCCCTTCGAGCCAGATGTGCCAGGCCGCTTCGAGGCTGAGGCCGAAGACGCGGTGAAACTGGCTTGAGAAGTAGCTGCTGGTACCGTCGGAACGAACCGCCCAGTCGACAATCCGTTCCGGGCCGTAGGTCAGCGCCAGGTAGCTGATGAAGCGCCCGCCGTAGAGATAGGCGTTGGCGCCGCCCTGAAAATCGTTTCGGGATGCGGCCGACTCGAGACCGATCAGGTCATAGAGCCCGATACTGTCGCGGATCGCGGTGCGGAAGACCATCTCGTCGTAGCTCCCGAGGGCGCGACCGAGCCCGCCGGCCATCCAGGTATCCACAAACACCGCGATTCCCTCGTGGTACCATGCCGGAGCACTGCGGCGCGGCTGGGTCAGATAGCCGTAGAGGATCGTGATCGGGTGATCGGGGATCTCGCGCACCTTGCCGCCGAAGATTGTGCGGAAAAAGCGATCGCGGGAGGAACTGCGGTCATTCATGGCAAGATGAACCGTCTCATGATTGAGGGCGGTGTTGATCGCTTCATTGGACGGCATCGTCTCGAACGCGTAGTTCGGTGGTGCGGCGGAGAGGACAATCGAGTTGAACGGGGTGGTGCCGGCCGAGGCCGCCTGGTAGTCGGAGAGATCATGAAGGAGGATTGTCACCGGGGCCGACGGCTGATAGCCGAACAGCTTCCGCTGCATCGAAAGCGCGTTGCGGCCGCAGCGGGCCACCCACGGCGCCAGCCCGTCGGAGCCGTTGCCGAGCGACACCACGCGGAAATCCCCGGCGTCCCATTCCCGAAACTCGGCGTGTGCGGCGGCGGTCAGCGCCGCCAGGGCGGCGAGCGCTGCCGCGAATGATGTCAGTGGCTTCACGAGCGACCCTGCCTTCCTGCGGTATCGTCTGGTCGATGCTTTCTTCGCCGGTGTGCCGAATGATTCCCGCGCGACAGCGGGGGATAAAGGCACCCGTCGCGTGTCGCCGCGACGGGGCCTTTACGATACCGATGGTCGGCAGTGACCAGCGATAGAACGGATCGGGGAGAAGAGGCCGTTCACCCGGCAGTTCTCCCCGACAGTGTCGTTGTCTTCTGCTCCCCGTTCGAGATCAGAAGAATCGAATCCTCCCGAACAGTCTACCGCCGGTCGGGCGTGAGCAGTTCGTACGGGCCCTCCGCCACGATACCACGAGTGTCGAGCTCGACCGGCAGGTTGTTGAGCTGCGGCGTAAACGGTTCGAACAGGTTGCGGTCC
>CAYPYM010000100.1:1400-8284 GCA_964414435.1 uncultured Ignavibacteriales bacterium
CTCGACCGGCAGGTTGTTGAGCTGCGGCGTAAACGGTTCGAACAGGTTGCGGTCCGCTTCGGAAACATTGCGCTGCACCTGAACGGCATCGTTGACCGAGGCTGTCTGCTCGGCGGCCGCCGGGGTCGACAGTGCCGACGGTTCGAGCTGCGCCGCCCGGTATTTCTCGACGGGAGTGATATTCCCCTGGATGCCGTCAGCGGCCTGTGCCGCCAACGCAAACGCGAAAATCATCGCCGTCGCAACGACGATCGAGACGAGCCCGGTCAGACGACCCGGGCCGTGTCTCCCTGAAACTTTCTCTGGTGTGCCGGCCATAGCGAAACCTCCGTTCTAATAGGATAGTTGACTTTCCTGTCATCCCTGCCGCTGTCTGCCCGAAATACAGATCGCATCTCAAAAAGTTGAGAGAAGTTTCACGGTTGCGCTTCGATGTTGAAGCGCAAACTTTGCGAGAAAGTGGAGTCGGGTGATGATGTTTGGGGCTAGTCGACCGTGCGGCCGAGATCGTCGCGGCAGACGCCGTACTGCCGAAGGCGGCGGGCGAGGATGCGGCGGGCGCCGTGAAGGCGCGACTTGATTGTCTGTTCGGGGGTGTCAAAAATGAAGCCGAGCTCGCGGTACGACAGCTCGGCATAGTGGCGCAGAACGATCAACGCACGGGCGCGGGGATCGAGTCGTGACAACGCCGTCTCAACCGTCCGTATCAGTCGCGCCCGATCGAACTCGCGCTCGGGGGTGCACCCGGTCGAAACGGGATCCTCGGGCAGCGGTCCGGATCTCCGGCGGGCCTCGAGAAAGTTAATCGCTTCGTTGACGGCGATTCGGTAGAGCCAGCTGAAAAAGCGCATCTCGGTGCGAAAGGAATCGAGATTTTCGTACGCCTTGAGGAAAACGGTCTGCACGATGTCGCGGGCATCCTCGGGGTCGCGGACCATCCGCCTGACGATCCCGATCATCACCGGCTGATGTCGCTCGATCAACTGATCGAACGCCGCCCGCTCGCCGTTGCGGCAGCGGGTGACAAGATCCCTGTCGGAGCATTCTTCCATGCAGGACACGAGCAAGATTCCTTGTCGGAGTCGCCGTCGGAAGGGGAGGAGTCGGGGTCGGCTGCTGCGTCAGCGGTCCCCTCGCGTCGGGCAGGTTTCAAGATGGACGCGGCGTGCCTATGACGCGAGCGTCCGGTACCTGACTATACGACGCGGAGAGGGCGAGGTTTCTCAAAATCGACGGGTCAGCCGGAGTTGCGCCGGCGGAAAATATTGATCTCGCTCCCCGCCAGAACCATCTCCACCTGCCGGGGGGAAAGGGCGTGCTGAACGCGGTAGGATTTGTCCTTGGTTTCGTTGCGGATATTCAGTTTGTGGCTTTCGGCCACTACCCGCCGGAGCTCTTCGAGCACAAGTACATCGCCCGCTGCGATGTCGTCGTAATCTCTGGGATCTACAAAGCTGAGCGGGAGGATTCCGAAATTGGCCAGGTTCTGCTGATGGATGCGGGCGAAACTTTTCGCCAGCACCGCCCGCAGGCCGAGAAAGCGCGGCGCAATGGCTGCGTGTTCCCGGCTCGAGCCCTGTCCGTAATTGCGACCACCGACCACAAAGGATCCCGACTCGCGGTACGGCTCGGTTCGCTGGGGATAGGTCTCATCGATCTGCGTAAACGCGAATCGGCTGATCGCCTCGATATTGCTGCGGAACGGCAGCACCCGCGAACCGGCCGGCATGATCTCATCGGTCGAGACGTCATCGCCCATCTTGAGCAGCACGGGGCCCTCGATCCGGTCGGGGAGCGGGAGAAACTCGGGGAGCGACTTGATGTTTGGTCCTTTTTCGAGCGTAACCGAGGAGCCGTCCTCGGGCGGCGGAACCAGCATCGAGGTGTTCAGGATTATTTTTTGCGGTTCGGTGAAGCGGGGGTAGGGCATGTCGAGCGTCCGCGGATCGGTTATCACGCCGGTGAGGGCCGAGGCGGCGGCGGTTTCGGGGCTGCAGAGGTAGACCGAGTCTTCTTTGGTGCCGGAGCGGCCGGGGAAATTTCGGGGGACGGTGCGGAGGCTGATCCGCCCGGTGGCGGGAGCCTGCCCCATGCCGATACAGCCGTTGCAGCCGGCCTGGTGAACGCGCGCCCCGGCATGGATGAGTTTGCCGAGATAGCCGAGGGCCGAGAGATTTTCGAGAATCTGGCGCGAGGTCGGGTTGATATCGAGTGAAACCCGGTCATGCACCTGGCGGCCGTCGACCATCAGCGCCGGAACGGCGAAGTCGCGCAGGCCGGGGTTGGCCGAGGAGCCGATATACGCCTGATATATCGACTTGCCGGCGACTTCTTCGACCGGGACGACATTGCCGGGACTGGTCGGCAGTGCGATCAGCGGCTCGAGGTCGGACAGGTTGATCTCGTCGAGCTCGTCGTAGTCGGCGTCGGAGTCGGCGGCCAGTTCGATCCAGTCGTCGGGCCGCCCCTGCTGCGCGAGAAAGGCCCGGGTGGCGTGGTCCGAGGGAAACACGCTCGCGGTGGCGCCCAACTCGGCGCCCATATTGGCAATGACGTGGCGGTCCATGGCGGTGAGTTGGGCGAGGCCGTCACCGTGGTATTCGATAATCTTGTTCACGCCGCCGGAGACCGTATGCCGGCAGAGCATCTCCAGGATAATGTCTTTGGCGCTGACCCAGGCGGGGAGGGTGCCGGTCAGTTTGACTCCCATGATTCGCGGCATTTTGACATAGAACGGGTCTCCGGCCATCGCCCGGGCGACTTCGAGACCGCCGGCGCCGATCGCGAGCATTCCGAGTGAACCGGCGGCGCAGGTGTGGCTGTCGGACCCGAGCAGGGTCTTGCCGGGGCGGCCGAATCGCTCCATGTGCACCGGGTGGCTCACGCCGTTGCCGGGCCGGCTGAACCAGACGCCGAACTTTCGGCAGGCGCTGCGCAGGAACAGGTGATCGTCGGCGTTTTTGAAATCGGTCTGGAGGAGATTGTGGTCCACATACTGGGCCGAGAGTTCGGTTCGGACTCGATCGAGATGCATGGCCTCCAGTTCCAGCATTACCATCGTGCCGGTGGCGTCCTGCGTAAGCGTCTGGTCGATTTTCAGGCCGATCTCGGTGCCGGGCGACATGACGCCGTCGACAAGGTGTGCTTCGATCAGTTTCTGTGCCGCGTTTTTTCCCATCGTGATACAGTTCCTTTCTGATCCGCGGGCTTTCGGTCCGTGGCGGATAACAGGTCGGCCGGACGGTTGCTGGGGGATCGACAGGGGAAGGCCGGTTTCAGACTAGAACGTGGGTCGGGCCGATTAGGTTCGGCAACGGGGGTGGCTGCTTTTTAGCGTTGACAGGAACCGCAGCGGGGACCAGACTACGGTTCATGTGTATCAGTTAGAGACCCGAATCCAGCCCAAGGAGACTTGTTAATGATCGCAAAGATATCCACCGTTCCAGTTCTTGTACTGCTCATCGCCGGCCTCGCCTCGGCCGCCCAGTTCACCGCCGATATCCGTATGGTCCAGCGGGGTAACGCAATCGAGGGGAAATTCTACGCCCGTGATTCGGTGTACCGGATGGACATGAATGTCGGCGGACCGAAAATGTACGTCATGGTCAACGAGCAATCCAACGAAGCTACCATCTTCAACGTCGGGGCGCAGCAGTATATGCGGATGCCGGTTACCAGCACCCAGATTATCAAGACCGATCCGATCCAGACGGCTCGGATGATTGAAACGCTCGGGGCGATCAAGAATTATCAGGGCCTGGATACGATCGCCGGACTGGCCTGTGACCGCTACATCTACCTGCGCGAGAACGAGCCGACGCTGGAGGTCTGGAACGCGCGCGTTCTTGATTTTCCGATCCGGATCGCCAATGAACGGGACACGTCGTCCTATATGGAGCTGGTGAATATCCGTGAGACTCCCCAGGCCGACTCGCTGTTTGCCATCCCGAGCGGGTTCACGGAGCGCGAAAAACCGATCCCGCCGAGTTCGCCCGATGCCCCGCGGGCGCGGATCGTGAAAGAAGGCACCAAACTTCGACTGCCTCTCAATCCCTCCCACATCGTGGTGATCAACCTGATCAATACCTCCGACAGTTCGTCGGACTGCCGCCTGACATTCTTCGCCGGCGGGACACCGGTTGATTCGACCCGGACCGGGGGAGTCGAGCGGTGTACGTTCCACCTTGCAGCCCAAGGGGATAAGGCCGAGCGGTCATGGGATCCACAGGCCGACGAGGTGCTTATCGATGTCACGAAGGGGGCTGTGGCGGTCGATATTAAGCAGTAAGAATCCTCACAAAACCGTTGCGGGAATCTCTCAATTCTTGTACTTTTGAGGCTATGGCATGTGAAGATTTTCTCATGAATGGTCGGCCGTGACAATCGCGCCGGAGACCGACACCATGGACCGACACGCCGGAACATCTGCGACCGGAGGGGTTAAGCGGCTGTGAGAACGGTTGTCGTGGGCAGCAAGAAGTACACCGTCGATGATCGCGGCTTCCTGCTCGATCCGGAAGAGTGGGACGAGGATTTCGCCCGGGCCATGGCGGCCGAGGTCGGCATCGAGGACGGCCTGACCGAGGACCACTGGCGGATGCTCTATTTTATCCGCAACACCTTCCACCATATCAACCAGTGCCCGCTCATCTATGTCGCCTGCAAGAACAACCATATCGGGCTGGGTGACCTCAAGAAGCTGTTCCCGGCCGGGTGGCTCCGCGGCGCCTGCAAGCTGGCCGGGGTGACCTACCGCGAGGGCTACATGCAGCACATGTGGCTCGAGGGCGATATCGCTCACCACACCAATACCTACAACAAGAAGACCTACGAGACCGACGAGCAGGGTTTCCTGCTTAACCCGGGCGACTGGGACGAGAATTTCGCGGTCCACAAGGCGTTCGAGCTGGGCATCCCCGGCAACCTGAGCGAGCGCCACTGGCAGATAATCCGGTATCTGCGGAAAATCTACACGAATTCGGGCCTGGTGCCGACCGTCTACGAGACCTGCGAGGCCAACAGTGTCAGTCTGGACGAATGCCAGTCGCTGTTCCCCGGCGGCTACCATCGCGGCGCCGTCAAAATAGCCGGCCTCCGGGCCCACTGACCCGGTTTCACCTTTTCCACATATATGTTGCTCCGGTTCCGCCGATCGGTTAGTTTGGGACATCACGACCGCTAACCAGTACAATAATGTGCATGACTGATACCGCCGATACCACCCCTGGCCGTGCCGGGCCGCTGACTGTATCCCGTTGCCGCGCTGTGCGTTTGGCGGCGCTCGGGCTGGTCGCCGGGAGCCTCCTCTGGCTCGGCTCGTGCAACCGTCAGGTTGTCGAAGACAGTGTCTCGGTCGACCTTCCGGAGATCCGCGAACGGGATACCCTGCGGGCGATCACCACCTACAGCTCGACCAGCTACTTCGTCTACCGGGGGCAGCCGATGGGGTTCGAGTTCGAGCTGCTCCAGCGGCTGGCCGACAATCTCGGGGTGAATCTCAAGATTGTCGTGGCGGATAATATCGACAACCTGTTCGAGATGCTGCATGAGGGGAAGGGCGACGTGATCGCGCACGACCTGACGATCACCAAGCGCCGCACCCGCGAGGTGGCGTTCACCGAGCAGATCATGACGACCCACCAGGTGCTGGTGCAGCGCAAGCCGAAAAACTGGCGGAAGATGAAGCTGCACGAGATCAACGCGGCGTTGATCCGCAACCCGGTCGACCTGATCGGCAAGAAGGTGTATGTCCGGCGGAATTCGTCGTACTACTCGCGGCTGCTCAATCTCTCCGACGAGATCGGCGGGGATATCGAGATTGTCGCCGCCGACGGCGACGAGACGACCGAGCAGCTGATCAAGAAGGTCGCCGAGGGAAAAATCGACTACACCGTGGCCGATGAGAACATCGCGTTCATCAACAAAACGTACTATCCGAATCTTGATGTCAAGACGCGCATCAGCCTGCCGCAGCGAATCGCCTGGGCGATGCGGAAATCATCGCCGGAGCTGCTCGATGCGGTCAACCAGTGGCTCGAGGAAATGAAGCAGACGCCCGACTACTACACGATCTACAACAAGTATTTCAAGAACCGCAAGGCGGCGCGGAAACGGGTGCGCAGCCAGTATTACACCCTTACCGGCGACAAGATCTCACCCTACGACAGCCTCATCCGCGAGCACGCGTCGCAGCTCGGCTGGGACTGGCGGCTGCTGGCCTCGATGATTTTCCAGGAGTCGCAGTTCGACTCGACAGCGCAATCGTGGGCGGGGGCGCAGGGGCTGATGCAGATGATGCCGGCGATCGCCGAGCAGTTCGGCGTGACCGATCTGGACAACCCGCACCAGAGTATCGAGGCCGGCACCGATTATCTCGAGTACCTCCAGCGGCAGTACGCCGAGGTGCCCGACACGCTGGAGCGGATCAAGTTCGTGCTGGCGTCGTACAATGTCGGCGAGAACCATGTTCGCGACGCCCGCCGTCTGGCCGAGAAGGACGGGGTCGATCCGAATATATGGAGCGATGCGGTCGATCAGTTCATGCTGAAGTTGTCGGACCCGGAGTATTACAAGGACGATGTCGTGAAGTGGGGGTATGCGCGCGGGGAGGAGGCGGTGGATTATGTCAACGAGGTGCTGGACCGGTACGATCATTATCGGCGGCTGGTGCAGTACGAGATGACGGGGTAGCAGCGGGGAAAGGCATGCCTTGAAGCCAACGCCGTCAGGCAGGCTATTGTCACAATAGGGGGTGATCGCGGCAGCGAATATGGTGCATCTGGGGTCGCAGGGTAATGTCGTGCTCTTAGTCGCTTATGAATGTCTGAACGGGAACCGAATCCCAATCGTAGTCAAACTGCTCATCCGCGTATTTCCAAAACACA
>CAYPYM010000101.1:0-8279 GCA_964414435.1 uncultured Ignavibacteriales bacterium
TGTGTGGCGACTCGACCGGACCCTGGAGCCGCACCGGCTCGCGCGGCACCCCCATGCCCACCTCGAGTTCGGGGCAGTCCGGCACGAAAGAGAAGAATTGACCCAGCGTGTCGGTGACATAGCGGTCGTGCTTGTGGCCGGCGTCGAAACGGACCTTCTGCCCGAGCAGGCAGGTGGAGATTCCGATCTTGATTTGTTGGTCTATCAGCTTTTTCCGTGACATGCCGGTCGGGTCCTTGTCGCTGGTGCTTTGTCGATGGGTAAAGGTAGTCTCGATTGGTCCGGAATGCAAGGCTGTGTTGGAGGTTCCCGGCCATGGGAGGAGTGGTCCAGCGCGTCGGGGTCAACGGGAGAACTTCGGATATTTCGCCGGCGAAATCAGTTCGTAGACAGAGATATCGTCGTTAATGGTTTCCGGAAGGTCTGCGGTTGTCAGCCCGGCATCGTCAACGCATCTCTTTCGCCGCCTTAATCTATTCTTGTCCAAACACTTAAGTCGGTAAGCCGAACTACGCGGAACGTTGGTCCCGGCGGAGCAAAGACGGCTGTCGCTGTCAAGCCGGACGGGCATTCTGCCGATCATTCTAAGTATCTTGTATGAATAAACTTGCCCGTATTCTGCAGGGTGCCTTTCTGGGCATCGTGACGTTCTTCCTGGTGGCGGCATCACCGGCAGGTGCAGCGGTGTACTACGTCTCCACGGTCGGGAGCGACACCGCCGACGGTTTGTCACCGGCATCGGCGTGGCGCACGATCGATCACGGCGACGCGGCCGGCGTAGTCGGCGCCGGGGATACGGTGTACGTTCTTGCCGGCACCTATGTCCGTACCAATTCGGTCGCGCTGACCCGTGACGGTTCGGACGGAGCGCCGATCGTTTATATGCAGTACGGCAAGGCGAGACCGGTAATAGACCTGAGCAAGGCCGGGAAGCCGGGTGTCACGATCGGCGGCAAGTTTACCGTTTTCGACGGATTCGAAATCACCAACGCCAACGACGACGGCATCCGGATCACCGAGGACTCGTGCGTCGTGAAGCACTGCCTGATCTACGGCGTGGCCAAGACCGGCATCAAGGTGCAGTCGTCGGACAACCTGATTTACCGCAACGTCGTGTACGAGACGGGCGAACGGGGCATGCGCAACGAGGACTCCGGCGAATTTCGAAATCTCTTTTACCACAATGTCGTGGCATCGTGCGGAGGAATCGGGATCGAACTGCAGTCGAAGGCCAAGACCGCCCGGTTGTTCAACAACATCGTCGTGCAGAACGGCGACAAGGGGATCTCGGGTCCGGTCGAGGCGGTCTGCGCATTCAACAATGTCTGGGGGAACCTGAGCGGTAACTATGTCGGGGTGGTTGATTCGGCCGGCGGCATTTCTAAACTGCCCAAGTTCGTCGATGCCTCCGCGCACCGCTTCGGCCTCCAGGATATCGCCTTCGAACTCAACGCCGGCTTCGATCTCGGGTTCGAGTACAACGGCGGCGCGCCCGATATCGGCGCCTACGAAAAATACAACGCCTACTATGTTTCGCCGGTCGGCGACGACAGTGCCGACGGCAGAAGCGCACTCACTGCCTGGCGGACGATCGACCGCGGCGACTCGCTCCTCCGCGCCGGCGACACCGTGTACGTGGCGCCCGGTACCTATACCGCCCCGGTTACGATCACCGACAACGGCTTCGACTGGGGCGACCGTGTCGTCTATCTCGGCGAGCGCGACAGCACATTTATCGATGCCGCCGGCGCGACCGACGGGGTCTCGATCTCCGGTTCGTATGTGACCTGGAGCGGGATCGGCGTGAGCGGGGCGTCGGGGAACAACTTCACGCTGACCGGTACCGGTACGACGATTCAGGAGTGCCGGATTCTGAATGCCGGGAGATACGGTATCCGTTCCGAGCGACCGGTTGATCTCTACGCCTCTGTAATCGCCGGCTGCGACTCGGCGGGATTTTACTGCGCCGGGGGCACCGGCGGCTTTGTGTACAACAACACCTTCTACGACAACGGGCCGTACGGTTACCGGTCCTCGGCGATAGATGCCTCGCTCACCAACAACATCTTTGCCGGCCATACGACCGCGGCAGTGCGAACCGGCTCGACCACGGATCTGACCTACAGCCTCTTTTTCAACAACGCCTTCGACGTCGCCGGCGGTGTCTCGGCGGGGTACGGCTCGGTCTCCGGCGACCCGCTTCTGGTTGATCCGGACAACGGCGACTTCCAGCTTCAGTCGAATTCACCGGCTATCGATGCCGGCACCGATGTCGGCCGCGACTACGCCGGCCCGGCTCCGGATCTCGGCGCCTACGAGGCCGCGGTGGCGGTGTCGCTTTCCATCACGCCGATGCGCGACACGCTCTCGGCCGACTCCAGCTATCAGTTTACAATCGTTGCGATCGATGCCTACGGCGATCCGGCGGCGATTCCCGATCTGGTCTGGTCGCACACTTTCGCCGACGGCGACATTTCGGCCGCAGGCCTCTTCACGCCGCAGTCGACCGGCTCCGGCCTGATCATTGCATCGTCGGCCAGTCTCGGAATCGCCGACACGACCAACGAGATGACCATCGTGGCGGGCGAACTCAGCGGCCTTTCGATTTCTCCTCTTGCGGCTGCGCTGACAACAGACTCAATGCTCCAGTTCACGGCTCTGGGTCGGGATATTCGGGGTAACGTGGTCGACTCGGTCGGGACCCTGATGTGGCAGGTTTGGGGCGGGATCGGCACGATCGATGTCAACGGCCTGTTCGATCCCACGACGGTGGGGAAGGGTGTGATCAGGGTGAGCAGCGATCTGGGCGTCGCGGTGCAGTCCGACACGATCGTGGTCACGGCGGGCGCCCTTGCCGATCTCCACGTATTGCCGGTGCAGAATATTCAGGGGCATAACGAGTCCTTCCAATACCGCGCCTACGGTTACGATGCCGACTCCAACGTTGTCACGGATCTGTCCGCCTCGGCGGCGTGGAGCACGACCGATCCCCTCGGCAGTGTTTCCGCTGACGGCGTCTATACGTCCAATCTGGTGCTCGACGGCACCTACTGGGTGATCGCCGAGTACAGCGGCTGGCGCGATTCGGCCGAGGTCATCGTTACCGATCAGTTGTCCCGCGTTCGGATTGAGCTGGCGAACGGCACGCCATTCGGGGATACGACGCTGACCACCGATATCGACACGACCCGCCTCTACTGCCGCGCCTATACCGTGCTCAACGTTCTGCTCGGTGATGTCGCGGTGGAGTGGTCCGTGATCGGCACCGATTCAATCGGTTCGCCGGCACCCGTGTCCGGTCCCGCGACGACACTGTTACTGACCCGACCGGGCGTCGGACAGGTGGCCGTACGCGACTCACTCGGTCGTGTGGATACATCGGGAGTGATCACCTGTTCCGCCGGACAACCGGTGCAGTTCGACTGCCAGCCGCAGACGGCCACGATATCGGCCGACTCGACTCAGACATTTACGTGTGTCTCGCGAGACGCCGACGGCAATGCCAGCGTACCGGGCGTCGTACCAAACTGGTTTGTTCTCGGCGGCATCGGGACCATTACAGCCGAGGGCGTATTCACCCCGACCGCAGTCGGCACCGGCGCAATTGTCTGTTTCGGCGGCGGCATCACCGATACGATCGGTCCCGTCACGGTCGTGCCGGGGGCGCTCACCGATATACAGATAACGCCCGATTCCGTGGTTGTTACCGCCGACGGCGGCCGTCAGTTCACGGTCGCGGGAGTCGACAGCCACGGCAACCCGGTGGCGCCGGGTACAATCACGTACGGCCTGACGGCGCCGCTGGGGAGCATCGACAGCAGCGGCTATTTCGACGCCGTGACGGTCGGAATCGGAAAGGTCTATGCGATCTCGAGCGACGGCCCGGTGGACACCAGCGCCTTCCTTCAGGTTGTGGCGGGGCGGCTGACGAGCCTGACGATCGCGCCGGATTCAATCAACACGACCACCGACTCGCTCATCCAGTTCACGGCGGCGGGGACCGACGCCGATGGTAACCCGGCATCGAGCGGCCAGGTCGACTGGACTGTCGTCGGGGACATCGGCGATATCAGCTCGTCCGGACTGTTCACGCCCACCGCGGTCGGTACCGGCCGTATTGCCGTACTCAACACGTTGGAAGACGTTGTCGATACGAACACCGCGGTTACCGTGGCGGCGGGGGCACTCGATCGACTTACGGTTCTTCCCGAGACCGCCACCCTGAAAGTCGGGGACACTCTGACTTTCACTGTCCTGGGGTACGATGCATCGTTCAATATTGCCGACCCGGGTCTGCTGACCTGGTCGGTCAGCGGCGGAATCGGTTCGATCGACGCGTCCGGTCGGTTTACCGCGGCGGCGCCCGGCCGGGGCCGGATAGGCGTAGTCTCGGAGACGTATGGCGTGTCGGATTCGAGCGGTGTCGTAACGGTCGAGGCTCTGAATGTCTCCAATATCCCGCTTGGCAGTTTTGCGGTTTATCCCGGCGCGGACAGTGCGGCACTGCTCGCGTTCAGGATCGACAATTTCTTCGACACGGATAAGGAGGTTCAAGGGGTCACGGTCAGGTCGGCACTGCGTGGACCGGGCATTGAACTGCAGCGCCTGGGCAATCTCACCGGCCTTAGTCTTTATCTCGATCAGGATGCCGATTCGGTTCTTTCGCCGGCTGACCTCCTGATTGCACAGACCGGATCCGTCGCCGCACAGACGACCTTCTCCTTCGCGCCGCTCACGATCGCTGCGGGCAGCGGACGGAACTTCATCGTGGCCGGATCGGTGTCATTGTCGGCGCGGGACTCCGATTCGCTCGATCTTGCAATTCAACCGGCTCTCGATGTTCAGACGGCGGACGGTACGACCGTGGTCGGACCGGATTCGGTCAATTCGCTTGGTTACGCCATCATCAACGGCATGGTGGCGGAGCAGATATCCGCCGTGCCTTCGGGCACTGCGGCTCTCGTCCCGGGGGATTCGCTCTACAACGTCCTCATCCTCGATCTCCCGCGCAACGGCTACACCGCTGATACGCTGAGCACTATTAATGTAAGTAACGAGGGTACCGCCCCGGCATCGAATATCAGTCGACTCGCGCTGTTCGCCGATAATGGCGACGGAATCTGGGGCGGAGAGGCGGCCGAGATCAGTCTGGGCGATTTCGGCTACACCGGCGCCCTCTGGGGGCGCAGCGGCCTGTCGTATCCGCTGGCCGCGCCGACGACGCGCCTGTTTGTCGCCGCACGGCTCACCGATTTCCCCACCTCGGGTGCAACCGTGGCACTGGGGGTGCCGACCTACGGCATCATCGTTCGCTCGGGCAATGACGGTCCCCTGGACATAGCCGTCGCGCCGCCCGATACGATTCCGATTCAGACATTCGAATCGATTCTCCTGAATTCCGCTGCGATTCCGTCGCATACGATTGCTCCAGGCGAAGCCACCGGGCCGATGTTCGGTTTCAGCCTGACCAGCAGCTACGCTCTGCCGGTTGGACTGGACAGCCTGACTCTGACTATTGCAGGCGCCGACCCGCACGGAGCAACCCAGGCGCAACTCGACAGCCAGATCGACAGCGTTCTGCTCTATCTCAACCGCGACAACGACTACGACACCTTCGGCGCCGCCGACAGTCTGCTCGCAGTCGGAACGGTTATCGACGGAAAAGTACGGTTTGACGTTGCCGGGCTGAACGTACCGTCGGACGGCGGCAGTATCGAGCTGGCGGTCGGCATGCAACTCAATGATCTCGCCCGCGACGGCAATACGTTCGCGATACAGCTGGCCGACCCGGGTGACCTCCATTTCGACATTCCCGCCGCGGTCGAGGGCGCCTTCCCGGCTGGCAGCGCCGAGTCGTTTACGATCGACGCGTTCACCGCGGCGCAGGTGACGATCCATCCGATCGAAGGGGCCACGCTGTTCGGCGGTGAGACGGATTACGCGGTGCTCGACTTCGAGCTGCCATCCAACGGATACTCGACCGATTCGCTCAAGTGGATCCGGTTCGAAAACATGGGCAGTTTCAATGGTACCGCCGATATTCTCACGTTCCGGTTGTGGGCCGAGAAGAACACCCCGGGATTCACGGCCGACGACAGTCTGCTCGGAACCCTGATATACGCCACTGGCGGCTGGGTGCTGGGCAACCTTCGCTATGCCGTCGGGCCGGGCGGCCATCGGTTCTATGTCACCGTGAGTGTCGTGTCGACCTCGTTTACCGCCGGCACGGTGCGTCTGAGAGTTCCGGTTGACGGCGTCCAATATCGTTCGGGCGCGGATGGTCCGGGTGACGCCGCGGTGGCCAACCCGGAGGTTCAGCTGATCGTTCCCAGCAACCGGATCACGGCCATTTCGGTGCCGTCGGCATCGACCCCGGTGAGACCGGGCAGTGTCGGCAATCCGATGATGACGTTTGCGCTGTACAACGGCTATGTCGGCCACGACCAGACGCTCGAGTCGGTCGTGCTCTCGAACGTGTCGCGCAGCCGGTCCGGTCTCGACTACGCCGATTACGAACTGGGGCAGGTGTCGCTCTATTACGACGCCGACAACAACCGGACGCTCGGCAACGACTCGCTGGTGGCGCTCGGTACGTTCGTCGACGGCCGCCTGCAACTGAGCGGCCTTGATATTCTGCTGCCGGCGGAATCGCTCTCCTATTTCTTCGTGGTGGCCGACTTCCCGACCGACCAGATCGATTCGGACAGCCTGGCGGTGGCGGTCGCCGGCGCGGCTGATTTCGGATTCGGCGAAGCGGTGAGTATCAACGGCGACATGCCGCTTACCGGCGGCGGTTACGCCGTGGTCGACGGCTCGGTGCGGATGCAGTATCGCTTCCTGCCGCTGGCGCCGCGCACGCTCAGTCCGCTCGACAGTAATATCACGCTGCTTGCATTCAATCCGGCACGCAACGGCGATCAGGCGGATACTCTCGAAGCGATCACGGCGGGCAACGCCGGGACGGCAACCGACAGCGATATCGAGCAAGTGGCGCTCTGGCTCGATGCCGACAGCGACCATGTTCGCGAAGATACCGACTCGCTGCTCGGAACCATGAGTTACGCCGGTGGAGCGTGGAGCCTCAGCGGCCTTCAGGTGGAGGTGACGAATCCTCCGCCGACACTCTTTGTCGTGGCCGATATCGCCGCCGGGGCGACGCCGGATGCATCGTTCCGGAGCGTGCTTCCGCTGAACGGCTGTCTTTACCGATCGGGCAACGACGGCCCCAACGATTCGGCACTGACCGACTACAATATATATACGATCTCCAATTCGGCGCTTCAGGTTGCCTATACACCGCTGTTACCCGCCTACACGGTGGGGCAATCGATCGATGTGCGCCTGACCGTGACCAATATAGGCGACTCCCTGATAACCGGTGTCGTCGGGGCCGTGACCAGCATGGCCGATTCCACCCTGGTGACGCCGACGGGCGCCAGCGCCGGCCCGGTGAATCTCGACCCGGGACAGTCCACCGATTTTGTCTTCTCCTATTCGGCGACCGCGGCCGGTTCCGAGGGCTGGCAGCTCATGGCCTGCGCCGCGATTGATTCGTCGGCGCTGATCTCGACAAATACGACGACCATCGAACGGCTGCCGTCGGCGGTGCGGGCGCGGCTGGTGCCGTCGATCCCGACCGCCGTGACGCGCGGACAGGAAAATGTTTTCCCGTTGTCGCTTGTGTTCACCCACCCCGATACGGCGTCGGCAACCGCCGCTCTCTCGCTCGACAGCCTCACCCTTACGGTTGAGAACGGAGCCGGCGCCGGTATCAGTGCCGATGCCGTATTCAGTCATATCGTCGTGTCAACCGGTACGGCGACGCTGACCGCGATCGACGATGTACCGAGCGGCTCCGACGTGACGGTCCGATTCGACCAGCCGCTGATCGTGCCGCCCGGCGCCGAACGGCGGCTGTCGCTGCTGGTCGACATAGACTCATCGGCGAGTGCCTCGCAGTTCGCGCTGGCGGTGACGGCCGCGATATCGTTGCCGTTCACCGATGCCAACGCCGGCATACTCATGCCGATCGACGCCCCGTCGGGATTCCCGATGCGCACCGCGCCGTGCCGGATCGACGATCCGTCGCGAGAACTGGCGGTCAGCTACGACGCGCTGTTGGGTGAAGCGGTCAACCTGGGGCAGGCGAATGTCGAACTCGCCCAGTTGAATTTCCGCCACCCCGGTCCCCCGGGCAGCTCAGACATCCAGCTGTCGGCCCTGTCGGTGGTATTCGTCGACGATCTGCACCAGCCGATTCCGGCTCGAATGCTGTTCGA
>CAYPYM010000102.1:0-8279 GCA_964414435.1 uncultured Ignavibacteriales bacterium
CGGGCATCTATATGGATGACTGCGGCTTCCGGACCGAGATCAACATGCTGATCGGCTACGACGGCGCCGAGATTACGACCCTGCCGCTCCAAAACGAAATAACCGCCCTGTTCTGAGCGACCGCGCGACGGATGTACGTTACCGAAGAAATGGTTGCCCGCGCCGCGGCCGCCTACGGTCAACCCGAGTCGGCCGCCTTCTCCTTTCCGGTCGGCGACAAGGAATACAACTTCATTCGCTCGACCCAGCGCAACGGCCGTCGCCACGATGTCACGGCGTATATTTTCAAAGGGGACGAGGTAATCGTGATCGCGAAGCACTTCTATCCGCCGGGGATGTATCGAGCGCCATCGGGCGGCCTGCAGCCGGGGGAGACGCTCGAAGCGGGTCTGGCGCGCGAGGTTATGGAGGAAACCGGGACCGAAATTGTCCTGGAAAAGTTCCTGCTTCGGAGCTCGGTGCAATTCACTAATCGAGAGGGTGTGATTGACTGGATGTCGCTCGTTTTCCGCGCGCGTTACCTCCAGGGGGACTTCAACTTCACCGACAAGCGGGAAATTCGGGAGGTCCGGCTCGCACGACTGCTTGAATTTGAGCAGTTCGGTCGCATCATGCGAACGCTCGATCTCGGCGGACTGCATTATCGCGCGGCGCTGCACGAGCGGATCGCACCGCTTCTGGTGCGACCGTGACCGGTATGCAACCGGCATCAAATCTATCCCATATGAGTAGGGTTTTCGCAGCTACGCTCCGGCGTAGTCGCGAGATTTCGTAAAAATAAACCGATCCAAACGTCGCCGAAGGATCCTGGGGGTCCATTTATCCACTATTGGCGCAGGTTTTCGGCTCTCGGGAATCGTAGAAACGGGAAAAACCCTTGACTTGAGGGCCGGCGAGGTGTAATTTGCTAATAGTAACCAAGATACATTCCGTCGTCAAAAAAGCGTGAGTCATCCTATCGTCCGTCGGGATACTCCTCCCCGGGCAAGCGGGGAAAACCGTACAAACCATAGTGTTCGCGTGGGCTTACGTCACATCACAAATTTTGTTCGAGTAGTTTCGTTCCTAAACCTGAAACGCTGGAGGTGGTGCCTATTCCAATAACTCCAGTACCTCCTTAAACGTCGTGGTTTGGCTATTGCAACCGTCAGCTATGCCACAAAGAGTAACCGTCCAGTTTAACAAGAGGTAAGCTATGATCAAATGGGGAAAGCGCTTTTCTGTTCTGCTCGCCCTGGCAGCTGTTCTCGCATTCGGCGCATTCGCGCTCTCCGGAGTAATCACTCCGACGGCTGTCGAGAAAGACCAACGAGTCGCAGAACAACTCTCTCAACGCAGTGTCACAGCAGCCCAACCTGTCAGTCCTGAAACACAGGCGAAATACGCCCTTGAAGCCGACGAGGCCGCCAAAATGGCTGCCGAAGAAGCGGCGCGGGGTGATAAGGGACAGGAGCCGGTGCATGTAGACAAGCCCGGATTCGAACGTTCCAAAAATCTCACGCCGACCGTAGGCATGCTGGCCAGCCGGCCGATTACCTATGAACCGCGTGCGATCTACCTGTCACAGGACTTTGAAGGTACGGAATTCCCGCCGGCAGGCTGGGACACGGTCAATACCGATCCCGGTTACGGCTGGTACCTCGGTACATTTTCCGGTGGCGGCACCCAGTGCGCTCTGGTCCACTGGGATGGCCCGGGTTACGTTCAGGACGAATGGCTGATCACGCCGTTGATCGACCCCTCGTCGGCCGGCGCCCTGCTGCGCCTTGAATTCGATATGCTCAAGGGGTATGACTACCCGCATGACTTCAAGGTGTACATTTCATTCGACGGCACCGAGTACACGGAGATCTGGGACTCCTACGACGTCCCGTATACCGCTTTCGAGTGGTACCGGGTGACGGTCGACCTGTCGACCTATGCCGGTGGCTCATCCTTCTATCTCGCCTTCCAGTACTACGGTGAAGATGCCGACCTGTTCGGTCTGGACAACGTCGTGGTAACGGACGACGCCCCGCCGGTCGGGCGGTGCTGTCTCGGCGATCCGACCGACCCGACCTGTGAAGATCTCACGCAGGCCGAGTGTGAAGCAGCCGGCGGTTCGTGGACGGCCGGTCTGAACTGCACCGACAACCCGTGCCCGATTGCCGGACCGAACGACAACTGTGAAGACGTGACGCCGCAGCCGCTGCCGTACACGTTTGAAGGCAACAACGAGGGCGCGACGTACGATACCTACTGCCAGTACTTCGGCGACAACCCGAACGTCTGGATCGCATTCACGATTCCGGAATGCTCGGATGTCACGATCAGCTACTGCGGCACCACCGCAGGGTGGGGCAACGGCTGGCTGAACCTCGTGACCGACTGCGCCTGCGGCACGCTGCTGTCGTACGACTCATATGACTTCTTATGCCCCAACGGCAACCCGAACATCTATTTCTCGCGTCTCGACGCGGGGACGTACTATTACCCGGTGATGCTGGATCCGGGCAACGGCGCGATCGGCGATTATTCGATCACCGTCACCGCGACCCCGTGCCCGCCGGCTCCCGAAAACGACGACTGCGCCAGCGCGGCCGAGATCGGCGACGTCACCGACTTCGCGTTCTCGACCGCCAATGCCACGCTCGACGGCGCCGGATACAGCAGCGGCCCGAACATCTGGTACTGCTACACGGCGACGTGTGACGGCCGGGCGACGGTCGATCTGTGCAATTCGAGCTACGACACGAAGCTGGCCGCCTACGACGGCTGCACGTGCGATCCGCTCGGAACCCAGCTGGCCTCCAACGATGACTACTGCAGCCTGCAGTCCCAGATCAAGTTCCCGGTGGTTGCGGGTAACACGTACCTCATCGAAGTGGGCAGCTATTCGAGCGGCGGCGACGGCCTTATGACCATCGAATGTGGTCAGGTGACTGAGCAGCCGGGCGACAACTGCGCCAACCCGATCAAGGTGGACATCCCGACCCTCCCGTTCGAGGATCTCGGTCAGACCACCTGCGATCGCGGCAACTCGTATGAAGATCCCGACGACGCCATTTGTATGAGCTACTATACGAGCGGCGAAGACATCTTCTACGAAATCACCGTGCTCGAAGCGGTCACCGTCAACTTCCATCTCGATCCGCAGGGGACCACGTATTCCGGCATGGGCCTGTTCTCGTCCTGCCCGCCCACGCTCGACAACTGCATCGCCTTCAAGACGAGCTCGTCGAGTCTGCCGAAGTCGATGACCTGTGTGTCGCTCGATCCGGGTGTCTACTATCTGATGATCGACACCTGGGCCTCGCCGGCCTGTATCCCGAGCTTCGACCTGACGATCACGGATACGTCCTGCACGGCGCTCGAGAACGACAACTGCGCCGATGCGAAGGAAGTCGGCGAAGTGGCCGATATGCCGTTCAACACAGAATCGGCGACGTTTGACGGCCCCGGCGGCTGCATGACCTCGCCGAACATCTGGTACGCCTACTCGCCCAGCATGGACGGCAAGGCGACGATCAGCCTCTGCGGTTCGTCGTACGACACCAAGCTCGCCGTCTACACCGGCACCTGTGAATCGCTGACCCAGATCGGCTGCAACGACGACTTCTGCAGCACGCAGTCCGAACTCGACGTCAACGTGCTGGCAGGCAACACCTACTACGTCGAAGTCGGCGGCTACAGCAGCAACACCGGCGACGGCATCCTGAACATCGACATCCAGCCGATGTGTGACTTCTCCTGCCCGGGCGACGCGACGCCGGAAGGCGAAGACTGCATTGCCAACGATGGTGATGATGTCACCAACGGCGGCTGCAACAGCGACCCGGCGGTCTTCGGGACCCTGACCTGCGGTGAAACTGTCTGCGGCCAGTGGAATACCTATCTGTTCGGCGCCGACAGCTACCGCGACACCGATTGGTATATCCTCGAGATCACGGAATGGTCGACCGTCACGCTGACCGGCGAGGGCGGCTTCCCGATCGTGTTCGGTTTCCTCGAACAGACGGTTCCGGGCCAGCCCGGCTGTGACAACCTGACCGGCTACATCGCGCCGTACATTACCGCCGACGAGTGTGTCGAGACCAGCGTTTCCGCCGATCTCGCTCCGGGCACCTACTACGTGTTCGTCGGCGGCCAGGTGTACGAGGGTTACGACTGCTCGACCGGGCCGTATGAGTATGCGATCACCGCGACCTGCGTCCCGACCGCGCCGAGCTACTGCGACGCGTCCGGCGGCTGCGACGAGTACATCAGCAACGTCAGCTTCGGCGAGATCAACAACGCCTCGGTCTGTGACGGATATGCTGATTACACCTCGCTCTCGGCCAGCGTCGAAGTCGGCGCCAGCTACCCGATCTCGATAGAGAACGGCAATGGCTACAGTTCCGATGACTGCGGCGTCTGGATCGACTGGAACCAGGACCTCCTGTTCGACGCCTCCGAAAAGGTGGTGCTGGACGTTGACAACGGCGTCGGTCCGTACACCGGCACCGTGCTGGTTCCCGCGGATGCGACCCCGGGCCCGACCCGGATGCGGATCCGCCTGAGCTACTCCGGCACAGCAGCCGACCAGAGCCCGTGCGGCGCGACCAGCTACGGTGAAGTCGAAGACTACACCGTCACGGTCGGCGCGGCGGCTCCGGAATACCTGGTTTCTCCGGAGATCTTCCGGTCGTACATGGTGAACCACTTCAACCCGTTCAACGCCGAGATCTACCTCAGTTCCGAGGCGGTTGGCGGCGACGTCAACGGGATGGTCATGACCGGCATGTCGGTCAATGGCTGCCCCGTCGATATGGCGAGTGAAGAGATCATCGTCGGCGGCTGGGGCCAGCTCGAGGGCGACGTGATGAAGATCACGTTCCCGATCAGGCAGTACATCAACTGCGTCAGCGGCGGTACGCCGCTGTGGGATGAGACCGAGTCCTACCTCGATCTCGCCTACGAGATGGACGGCACCCCGGGTGAGATGTCCGCTTACATCCTCGTAACCGGCCACGTCTCGGGTGATCTCAATCTCGACGGCGACCGGAATATCGCTGACCTCACCTTCCTCGTTTCGTACCTGTTCCAGGACGGCGATGCGCCGCAGGTGCCCGAGGTTGGTAACGTCGATGGTTCCACGAACGAGGAGCCGAACATCTCCGACCTGACCTACATGGTCAACTTCTTCTTCAGAGGTGGTCCGGCTCCGTTCCACGTCTCTGAGTAAGCCAGTAGTCCGCTACTGACCATACCAGGCCCGCCGGTGGTTTTCACCGGCGGGCTTTTTTTGTGCGACAAATCGAAGAAAGTGTTGACAAAATCGGCTTGTTGATAGTCTTTTGAGATAGAGCGCACAGTCTATCAATCGTCTTCGAGCGCGCAGATTCGCAAGGACTGCGCGGAAATTTCACATTCTGCACACGAGAGGACGTGAAGAAGAGTGAAGAGAAACCTGTATGCCATAGCTGTCCCGGCGCTCGCAGTCTCGCTTCTGCTGTCGATGACTGCCTGCAAGGACCAACCAACCGACCCGGGGCCGGCGCGAACGTTCTCCGGGTGGATCACTGACTCGCTCTCGGGGTTACCTGTTGACTCCGCCGCCATTAGTATTCAGGACACTTCGGGAGCGATCACATACAGTGACAGCACAGGCTACTTCCACGGAGTTGCCCGTGCCGATGCGGTTCGAATGTTCGCTCGAAAGAGCGGTTACGAAACTCGCTGGGAAGATGTTGTTCTTGGCGTAAGCGCCGAGAGTCTCTGGTTCGAGTTGCCACCCATCGTGAATCCCTGAGGGAGGGGAACATGCTTAGACTTATCTTAGCTCTTATTAGCTTGACTGCAGTCGCGTTACCGGCGGCAGGTCAGAATCTGGTTTTGTTGGAATTCGATACCGACAGCTACGACTCCACGCTTGTCCAGCTCTCACTATTGGAGCAAAGGGGGATCACACCACGCCACATCATGGTACCGAACTTCGTTATCGCCGATTTTCACTTGATCCCCCCGCACGCTGAAATCTCCGGGGGGGGCAAAAGCTTACACGCCTGAGAGCGCTCCCCCGATTCGGAATGACGCATCTGAAAAACGGGCGTTCGCCGCCTACCAGTATCTCGTAAGCCCGCCGGTCACTCCGCCACAACCCGACAGCCTTCCCCCGATTCCGGATCACCCCTGGGGGGCAGGACCGGACGATTCCATGTCAGCAGAGGGCGCATCCTCAGCCTCACGGACAGCGATGAAGTATATGCTTACGGGGCAGTACATGATCGGCTATGTTGCTGTCGGCGTCTACCTCATGGAATCGACGGGGCCGACTGAAAACTGGTATCCCGAGGCCGAAGAAAGGACATTCAACGAAATCGTGCAGGGACTGGATTGGCTTGCCGAGCAGGCTTTTGAACGGGGCCACAAGCTCGTGTGGGTTTATCCGCCGGTCGAGAAGATCAGTACCGGATTCGAGCCGATCACTCTGGATCACGTCCCAAGCTATTCGTTCGCCAATTGGGTCTTTCACTGGCTGGATGACATCTACGCCGCGCACGGCCTGACGGATGAATGGGATGGCGCCTTTGACCTCGCCAATCAATTGCGCCATCAGTACCAGACAAACTGGGCCGTTGAGCTGGCAGTGGTGATGGATGACAATGATAGCGATTATATGTTTGCCGACAGCGTGTTCGCCTATGCGTCGCCGAATTGTCTGTCCCCGTTTTACTCCTGCGATTCCGAAGACAGGTCCCCGATTGTCGTGCTCACATACAACAATGGTGGCTGGGGACCGTATCAAATGCATAAGGTTGTCGCGCACGAAGTAAGCCATGTCTTTGGCGCTTCGGACGAATACGATCAGCCGTCCCACCCAGCACCGCAGTGTAAAGATGAGGATGATTGCGGCGTTCAACAGAGTTATCTGCGCGCACCAAACGGAAATTGCCAGGTATGCAATACCAGTTCCACGTCGTGCTACATGCGTCGAGAGTACGGAAGTGTTTGCGATTTTACGCCACCCGAGCTGGGCTGGCGAGACAGTGACGGCGATGGCGCCTCAGACGCGATCGACCAGAATTACGCGAGATTCTCCTGGTTTCTCAATCTCAATCCCGGCGACATCATTCGAATCTACAATGTCGGCGGTGAGTTGATCAACGTATACTGTATCACACAAGACCAGTTATCCGGCCCGAATCATGCTTTCTTCTGGAACGGGGTCCAGCATAGTAATGCTCTTTCTGCTATCGACAGGTACGTCGTTACCAGGAATGACTCGCCGTATGCGACGTATAATCTTCAAAGTTGGCCCTCCATACCACCTTACTCGTTCAGCAATCATCACTTCCTCCGAGACACTCTCTGGTACACCACGCCCGCTCAGGATTTCTACGTCCGCAACAACGTCTATGATTCTCAGGGCGAATTGATGGGCAGGCCAAGGTTTGACGTAATGACGTATCATGGTGTGGTGACAGCCACGGACATGAGCGGCTGGCCGGATAGAGTGTACACGTCGGAGGTATCTGGATGGTTGCCAACCGGAGCCAACGCACAAACATCAACGACTACCTTTGTCAACTATCTGTGCGGCGACGTTGACAACGACGGTTCGGTGACCGCTGGCGACGTCACCTTCTTGGTCGCAATGCTCTTCTCTGGAGGCCCCCCGCCGGTGCATCCATCAAGCGGCGATGTCGATCATTGTACTGGAGGCGTTACGGTGTCGGACTTGACCTATCTGGTGACGTATGTATTTCAGAGCGGACCGGCGCCAGAGTGTTGTCACTCCATTCCGTAGAGGACGTGTCAACGGTTCTTCAGACATGATGGATCCGGCAGGGCTTGCCGGATCCCTGTTTCTGCCGGACAGGAATGGCCACGCCTCACTTCGCCCGCTGGCAGCGCGGACAATAATGCG
Organism: uncultured Ignavibacteriales bacterium; assembly: GCA_964414435.1. Taxonomy (GTDB): domain Bacteria; phylum Zixibacteria; class MSB-5A5; order GN15; family FEB-12; genus JAGNLV01. Next base: position 7,889 of record CAYPYM010000102.1, read on the forward strand.
CCGAGCGCGACCCGATCTTCTCTCGCACAATGATCGCCCCGCACCGCCCGCACGGCGTTCCCTCCCGATCGTACGCCTTCAGATACTTCTGAAAATTCCCCGCCTCACCATTGACCCCGCTGTAGGTATCGACCGATGTTCCCATCGAGCGAATCGCCAGTTTCAGCAGCCGCCGGATATGATGATGCAGCTCGACCAGCTTCTTGCGCGACAGCGACGAGGTCAGCCGCGTGGGATGAATCCGCGATGCATACAGCGCTTCATCGGCATAGATATTGCCGATTCCCGCCAGAAACGCCTGATCGAGCAACGCCGGCTTGATCATGCGCGAGGTCTTTCGGCAGAGCGCGACAAACTTATCGGCCGAAATCTCGAGCGGCTCCGGCCCGAG
>CAYPYM010000103.1:0-8250 GCA_964414435.1 uncultured Ignavibacteriales bacterium
GCGACTTCAATTTCGCCGTCTGCAGCCTCTCGCTCTTTCTCTTTGGAATCGGCATGTTCGGCAGCACCTTTCTGCTGCCGATCTACCTGCAGAATTCACTCGACTACACGCCGCTGCAGGCCGGGCTCGTGTTCCTGCCGGTGGGGTTCCTGCAGGGCGTTGTCGCGCCGATCGCGGGATGGTACAGCGACAAATTCTCACCCAAGCTGCCGAGCATCCTGGGACTGCTCCTGATGGCGTTTACGTTCTGGCAACTCTCCAACCTCTCGCTCTACTCGATGAAATTCGAGATTACCTTCCCGCTGATACTCCGCGGCATCGCTATCGGCCTGCTGTTCGCCCCGCTCATGACGCTCGCGATCGCCGAGGTGCCGCTGCCCAAGATGGCGCAGGCGTCCGGCCTGCTCAACGTCATACGGCAGATCGGCGGGAGTTTCGGAGTCGCCGCCTTCGGTACGATTCTCACCCGGCGCGCGCTTTACCACACCGCCCGCTACGGCGAACAGGTCAATGCGTACTCGGACACGTACCAGCACACGCTGGCCAGAGTGCAGGGCTGGGCGATGCATGCGACCGGCGGATCATTCAGCGCCGCGCTGGCCAAGGCGAAAGCGACGATCAGCATGTTTGTGGTCAACCAGGCGTTTATCGGGGCGGTCGACGACGTCTTTTTGCTGGCCGGCGTGATCGTATTGATCTCGGCCCTGCCGTTGCTCATCGCCCGCTCCCGCCGCCGTGCCGCGGCCCGCCGGATGATGCCGGCGCCAACCGGAAAGAAAATCAAATAGGGTATCGCGCATGAAATCTATCTCCACAATAGCAGTACTGGTCGCCGCGCTCGCACTGACCGCGGTTTCACTTCGGGCCGACGATGCCGATTCGATCACGGTCGATCAGGCGATCCGGCTCACCCTGCAGAACAACCCGGCCATCGAGCGCGCGCAATACGCCGCCGACGCCTCCGGGGCGCGGATCGATGTAACCCGCAGCGACCGGTATCCCGATGTGACCGTCAACGGCAACTACACCCGCATCGGCCCGGTGCCCGAATTCGATCTGCCGGGCGAAGGCAAGATCGCGGTGGCGCCGTACAACAATTACGATTTCCATCTCGGCGTGCATCAGACCCTGTACGATTTCGGCAAGACCGATCAGGCCGTGCGTGTCGCCCGGACCTCCCACCAGGCCGCCGCCGACAATGTCGAACAGAGTCGTTTCGCGCTCGCGTATCGCACCGTCGACGTGTTCTATACGATCCTCATTCTCGAACGCCGGATCAGTGTGCTCGATGAACAGCTCCGAACGCTCGGGCAGCATCTCGACATGACCACGAAAAAGCTCGCCGCCGGAACCGCAACCGATTTCGATACGCTCACGATTCAGGTGCGCATCGCCGCGACAAAAAGCAATCGTATCGATGCCGCCCGGGCGCTTCAGGCGCAGGAGATTGCCTTCCGGCAGCTTACCGGCCTTCCGCCGGATACACCCGTCAATCTCAGCGGGGCCTTTCAGACGGAAGGTCTGGAACCGAACTCCGACTCGCTCCTGTTACTGGCCGATCAGCAGCGCCCGGAAATGGTGCTTGCCCGCGATGCCGAACAGACCGCCGAGGCTCGGACCCGGCTCATGTCGCTGGGCGACCGTCCGCACCTGTCGCTGAATCTCTCGACCGGCTTCAAGAACGGCTACGAGCCGAATCTCAACACGTGGCGGGGGAATTATGCCGCCGGCATCGAGCTGAAGGTGCCGATTTTCAACGGATACCGGACCAGGCACGAAGTGGCGGCCGCGACCTCCGAGGTCAACTCGGCCAAAGCGCACACGGCCGACCTCGAACGCCGGATCAAGGCCGAGGTACTTCAGGCGGTCGCCGGGGTGACATCGAACCGCGAGAAAATGGCCAACACCGAGATCCAGGTGTATCAGGCCGAGCAGGCGGTGGCACAGGCGCGGGTGAAGTATGATGCGGGGGTAATCACCAATCTCGATCTGCTCGATGCCGAGACGACGCTGTCGGAATCGAAATTGATCCGCCTCCGGGCGTACTACGACTACACGATCAGCCTGACCGAACTCGATCGCGCAATAGGCCGGAAGCGCTGGTAGGGGGGCCGCCGGTCCAACAGCGGGGCCGCCCCCTTCCGATTGAGATCGCCCGGTTGCCCACGCCTCCCGGATCGCATCCGACAGCACTATCCGGACCTCTCTCGGTCCACTCTAACCTATAGCAGATGAATGGCTTCCGTCTCCTTGCGCGGTTCGCCGCCAACCCCCCCGCCATTTTAAGGCAATTTTAGGAATCGATTTAGGGGGCTTAAAGGTCGCCGCTGTTATATGACAGCAGAAAGCGCAAGAAACCGAAAAGGAGCCAAGCATGATAGATTTGAATCAACTTCACCCGATGATCGTTCACTTCCCGATCGCCCTGGTCATTATCGGTTTCCTCTCCGATATGGCCGGCCTCGTGACCAAACGCTCGTTTTTCACTTCCGCCGGACTTTACCTGATCCTGCTCGGCAGCGTCGGCACGGTAGCGGCGTACCTGAGCGGCGACATAGCCGGCGACGGCATCGAGGAATTCGGCGCGCTCGGACAGGCGCTCGAGACACACGAGTCGGCCGCCCTGCTGGCGGTCTGGAGCATGGCCGCGCTAGGCGTGCTGCGCCTCGTGCTCGCGCTGACCAAGCGGATGACCGGCTGGCGCCAGTGGGCGATGGTGATTCTGCTTGGGCTGGGCATGGGCACCGTCGCCCGCGCGGCTCACTATGGCGGCCAGTTGGTGTACAAGCATGCCGCCGGAGTTGAGTTGACATTGGGCGGCTTCGGTCTGCCTTCAGGAACCGACCGGCCGGCCACGACCGATGACACGGATGACTGACCAAGAAAATGAATAAGAACAATAATCTGAGTACTTTGAACCAAAAGGGAGAAATCTCATGCAGAAGACAGCACTGACCCTCGCGACCCTGATCCTGCTGGCCACGACGCTGGCATTCGGAGCCGACAACGCGGCCCGCACCCAGACCGCCGACGATCTCACCGCCGCCTTCATCGGCGAAACGACCGCGAGTGCCAAGTATGCCGCCTATGCCAAGCAGGCGGCCGACGAGGGCTACACCAAAATCAGCCGGCTGTTCGAAGCCGCGTCCCGCTCCGAGAATTTCCACGCCAACAACCATCGGGCCGTCCTCGAGCAGATCGGCGCGCCCATCCCGGATGTCAAGCCGGAGTACCAGGTAAAGTCGACGATGGAGAATCTGAAAGATGCGATCGGCGGCGAATCCTACGAAGTCGCGACGATGTATCCCGAGTTCCTTCAGAACGCCCAGAAGTCCAGGATCACGATCGCCTCGATCTCGCTGAACTACGCCTACGAAACCGAAAAAACGCACAAGCGGCTCTACACCGAGGCGCTGGCCGCCCTTCAGAGCGGTTCCGAGGGAAGCCTGTCGGGGCAGTACGCGGTCTGCTCGACCTGCGGCAACACCTACGATACGACCGTTCCCGAGCGGTGCGGCATCTGCATGACGAGCAAGGACCGGTTCGTGTACATACCGTAAACAATTCATCCGACCGGAATCGCAAGCCATTGCGAAAACAGCCGGCGCGTGCACTGTGTCCCCCCCTCCCGGTGCGCGGCCGGCTGCTTTTCGCGTAATGAAAAAGGTTCGCGTCGACCCGCCGGTACACTATATTGAACCCCTGAGTTATGCGCATACTGGTTGTCGAAGATGAGCAGGGAATCGCCAACTTCCTGAGGGACGGTCTGAGGGAGGAGGGCTACGCCGTCGATGTCGCCACCAACGGAGACGACGGTCTGGCGGCGGTCCGCCTCAACGAGTATGACCTGCTGCTGGTCGATTGGATGCTGCCGGGCATCAGCGGCGTCGAGCTCTGCCGCCTGTTCCGCAAACGGGACACCACCACACCGATCATTCTCCTCAGCGCCCGTGACTCCACCGAAGATGTCGTATTCGGGCTGGACAGCGGGGTCAACGATTACGTCCGCAAGCCATTCAGCTTCGATGAACTCCTCGCCCGAATCCGGGCGCAACTTCGGAAGAAAGACACCGAGAGCACGAGCATTACGCTCGGCGACCTGCGTCTCGATATCGCCGCCCATCAGGTCTTTCGCGGCGAACGACGGATCGACCTGACCGCGCGTGAGTTCAGCCTGCTGCATTTCCTGCTGCGGAACCGGGGCAAGGTCTGTTCGCGCACCCGTATTATCGAGAGCGTCTGGGATGTGCACTACGACACCGATACCTCGGTGATCGATGTCTACATCAACTTCCTTCGCAAAAAGCTCAACGCCGAAGGCGAATCGGACGTCATCGAGACGGTCCGCGGCGTCGGCTACGTGATCCGGGAGCCGTAGCCGTGCCGAGCCTCCGCAACAGAATCGCCCTGGTGTACCTCGTGACCACCGGTCTGCTGGTGGGGCTGATCTATGTCGTGATCTACGTCAGCGCCTCGAAAATTCTCTACCATCACTATGATGCCGACCTCCACGCCGAATTCGAAGAAGTCGGCCGGAGCATGTCGATTCAGGACGGCAGGGTGTACGTGCTGGCGACGCCGGAGTGGGATGAGCAGGAGCACGGCGAAGCCAACCCGTCGCCGGTGTTTCTGCAGGCGATGGATGCCGGCGGCAAAGTCGTGCGGACATCGCCCAATCTCCGCGACACCCGCCTCACGTTCGAGCCCGGCCGCATCGACACGATTACCGAGTCGCGCCGTCTGGGAACCACCTGGATTCGCCAGATACAGGGACCGATCTTCAGCCCCGATGGCGTCCTCGAGGGCTACCTGCTCGTCGGTACCGGTATCGCCGAGGGCCGCCTTCTGCTGGTTTCGCTGCAGTGGATCATGCTGCTTTCGTTCCCTCTTATGGTTGTCGTGATTCTCGTGATCAGTCGCCTGTTCGGGCGAAGTATCGTGCATCCGATCGCGTCGCTCATCGGGACCGCCGATCGCATCACGAAGTCGAATCTCGACGAGCGCGTGCCGCTGCCGCGCCGGGCCGATGAACTCCAGCGGCTGTCTTCCACGGTCAACGACCTGCTCGACCGCCTTCAGGAACTGATTCTTCGCGAACAGACCTTCGCCGCCGACGCCGCCCACGAATTGCGGACACCGCTCGCCGTGCTCAAGGGAACCCTTGAGGTGCTCATCCGACAGCCGCGCGATCCGCGCGAATACGAAGAGAAGTTGCGCTACTGCGTGGCCGAGATTGACCGGATGAACAGCCTCGTCGATCAGCTCATGCTGGTGGCGAAGTACGAGAGCGGGCGGGGCGACCTGCGGTCGGACGAAATCGATGTCGCCCGGTGCGTCACCGACGCCCTCGAACGGCTCGACCCGTTTGCCCGAAGTAAGCGGATCTCGTTCCAGCTTGAATTTGGCGAAACGGCGGTGGCACACTCCGATCCGCTCCTGCTCGAGACGGTGGTGGCAAATCTGTTGTCCAACGCCGTGAAGTACTCTCCCGAGGGATCGTCGGTGGCGGTGTCGACCACCGAATCCGAGGACAGCGTCAACCTGGCCGTGACCGACCGCGGTCCCGGTATGTCACCGGAGCAGATCGCGAAGATCTTTGACCGTTTCTATCGAGCCGAATCCGGTCCGAGCGACCGCACCCGCGGCTTTGGGCTGGGCCTGGCGCTGGTGCGGCGGCTGGGCGCTCTGCTGGGGATCGACGTCTCGGTGGAGAGCAAGCCCGGCCAGGGCACCACCTTCCGGTTGAAAATTCCCCGCAGGCCGGTCCGCTCGTGAGTCGCCGGACCACGCCTGACAGGACGCCTCGTCGCGACGCAGCCGCCGCGCTCATCGCATCGTAACCACCAAAGCGATTGCAACCGCCCGCCCGATCGGTTACCTTATGGCATGGCCACGACACGCCGCCGCACTCCATTCACCGGGCATATCACACCACGGCTGACCCTTATCGGCCTCGTGATCTTGCTGCTGACTGCCTTCAGCGGGGTCGCCTCCGACGATGACAATTCCCCCGCCGACTGGACCCGCATCGACGACGGCCTCTACCACGCCGTGTTTACCGCCCAGCCGCCGTCGGATATCGGCGATTCCCGCATCGATATCCTCCGGATCGATCCCAGACGCTACCGTCTCGTGGTCAAAATGACATCGCAGACCGGCGAGAAGGAGATGACCGCGCCGGAGTGGTCGCAGAAGTTCGATCTGATCGCGGTCACCAACGCCGGCATGTTTCAGGAGGACTACCGGACGCATGTCGGGTATCTTCGTCACGACGGTCACGTCAACAGCCGCGGCAACGTTCGCAAATACCTGTCGGCGGCGGCGTTTGATCCGGTCGACACGACCCAGCCGCCGTTCCGGATGTTCGATCTCGATTCGCTCCCGCTCGACTCGGTCAAGCAGAACTACCGCACCGTAATCCAGAATCTCCGGCTTATCAAGCGGCCGGGGGTCAATGTCTGGAGTCAGCAGGATCGGAAATGGAGCGAGGCCGCCCTGGGCGAGGATAAAGACGGCAACATCCTGTTCATCTTCTCGCGCTCACCGTATTCGATGTACGACCTCAACACCATCCTCCTGCACCTTCCGATCGGACTGGTCGCGGCGCAGCATCTCGAGGGCGGCCCGGAGGCGTCGTTGTATCTCTCTTACAAGGATACGAAGATAGAGCGGGTGGGGAGTTTCGAGACATCGTTCATGCCGGGCAACGGCAACCTGCGCTTCTGGCCGGTGCCGAATGTGATCGGTATCAGCAAACGCTGACACCGTCGGCTCCTTTCGTAAGGTCGGGAGTACTCCCGACCCATCCCCCGACAAGCAAATCACCCGAGAGCGGGTTTCGGCGGCAGCCGCCAGGCGACGCCTGTCGACCGCCATCCCGGCCGGTTTCGCGGACAAGTCCGCTCCCGCTCCCGGGTGGCGAATGCTGAACCACGCTGTGTCCGTTTCGACCGGCCGGTTTCGGGAGCGTCGATGAAACCGGGCCGGTCGAGCGTCGACAGCCGTGGCCATCACCAGCACTGTTAATTGCTCCGCGCGACGATCGCGCGAGACCGAAGTACCTGATCCAATACCTGCGTTGGACAGCCCGCGAAGGGCGCCCGATGTCCGAATTCGGGCGGGAAAGATTCCTCGAAGCTCTATCTGTTAGTAGCCGACGACCGCGATTCGTTGGTGTCCTTTTTCGGATTGAAACATGCTATTCAACTTGCTATATTCACCTCATGGCACAGGGTGACTCCGCTGACATTCTCGATCGACTGCGGAGTAACGATCAGCAATTGATCGCCGAACTCACGCAGATGACGCGCGCCGTCGCCGAGAAGATGGCGCTGCCGGCCTATGTCCTTCCCGCCGATATCGCTCAGGATGTGTTTGTCACGCTGCTTCGCGCGCTGGAAAACGGGACGTTCCGCGGCGATTCGTCGGTCCGCACGTTCGCGTACAGCATCGCCGTCCGCACCTGCCTCTACCACGCCCGCGAACTCAAGCGGGTGGCCGACGGCGAACCGGACAATTTCGCCGACCCGTCACCGGGAGTCGAGGATTCTCTCAACCGCCAGGATCGGCTGAAGATCGCCCGGAAAGTGCTGGCCGGACTGCCGGAATCGTGCCGGGTGCTCTGGCGGCTCATGTTTGCGGACGGCCTGCGCTATCGGGAGGCGGCCAAGCGATTGCATGTCAAGGAAGTAACTGTTCGCGAACGGATGTCGTCGTGCTGCCGGCGGGCTCGCGACCTGGCCCGCCGAATTGAAGGGGCAACAAATCGGGGGTGAGTGCTACTAACTCCATGGATGATGGTATGAACATGACGTGTGAAAAAGCCCGGGAACTCATGCCGGAATTGTACAACGGCACCATTGCGCCCGAGGAGCGGACCGCCGTCGAGCAGCACCTGAAGACCTGCCGCGATTGCAGCGCGTACTACGCCGAAATGCAGCCGATTTTCGAGGCAGCCCGGGCGGCGACCGATGATCCCGGCAGCCACCACCTGCCGCCCGACCGGTTGCAGCAACTGGTATTCACCCCGCAATCACTCAGCGACGAGGACAGGCGGCTGGCCGAGGAACATGTCGCATCGTGCGATCACTGCCGCCAGCTGGTTGACATGCTGCGGGAACTGCCGCTGCACGCCGAAACAATTCTCACCGAGAAGGCCGCCCCGATGCTCACGTCGATCGACCGCGAATTCCACTCTCATCTCCCGGAGCGGCCGAAAGCCACCCTCGTTTCCACTCCGGTTCGGTATCT
>CAYPYM010000104.1:0-8219 GCA_964414435.1 uncultured Ignavibacteriales bacterium
CGCAAAGAACGAGCCGCCTACCTGCTGATCAAAGCCGACAAAACAAGGCTCGCCCTTGGCTTTTTGTACCATCCCCACGGCTCGGGCGTGTTCCTCGTGCCGGCCTCAAAACTCAAGATCGACACCCGCGAAAAACCGTGGCCGTTTTTCGAGCTCGACGGCGCCGTGATCGAATCGGTCGACCAGATCGGCCTCGATCGCCTCTTCGAAATTACCTGCACTTTCCCCAGGACGACAAAACCCACGATGCGGGTCATTGTCGAGGCGATCGGTCCCAACGGCAACCTGCTTCTGCTCGACCGGGATCGCAATCTCCGCGCCACCCTGCGCAAGCGGGACCTCGTCCCGGGCACGCCCTATACCCCGCCCGACCCGTTCGAGGGCATCGATCCGTTTACAATCACCGGCGCCTCGCTTCAGGACCTTCGCCGTGCCAACCCCGACACGTGGCTCAGCACCCTGCTCCAGAAGAACCTGCTCGGGTACAACAAGACGCTCGTCAACGAGGCGATCGAGCGAAGTGGTATTGACCCCGAAGAGATCACCCCGGACGATCTTGACACGCTCGCGAGCACGATCCGCGACCTCGCGACCCGCTTCCGCGATCCCGACACCGGTTACCTGCACCGGGTCAACGGCCGCGCCGAGGTGTATCCGTTCAAACTGACCATCGTGTCCGAGCCGCCCGAGAAATTCAAGAACCTGTCCATGGCCGTCCAGCAGATGACCGCCCTGCGTCAGAATCAGGTCGAGCAGGCCGACGAGCGCAAGACGGTCCTCGCGGCGGTCGCGCGGGCGGTCAAGCGTATGGCGCGCCGAATCGAGAAGATCGAAAAGGACCTCGCCGAGGCGGCCGACTACGAGCGCTACAAAAGGCTCGGCGAACTGCTCCAGATCAATTTCGATTCACTGCGAAAGGGGATGGACTCGATCACGGTCGACGACGCCTATTCAGAGACGGGGGAGACCGTCACGATCCCGCTCGATCCCGCCCTCGCCCCGTCGGAGAATATCGACAGCTATTTCAAGCGCCATCGCAAGGGACGCGAGGGACTCGAACTGCTTCGGCGGCGCCTCGAGATCAGCCGCGATGAACTGGGCGAGTTGCGGGAAATGGAGAAGGAACTGGAAGGGAGTTTCGACAACACCCGCGAGCGGTTCCGCGCCGAACTGGCGGCGCTGCTTCCCAAAGAAGGCGCCCGCGACGACACTGCCCCACGTCTGCCGTTCAAGGAATACAAGCTCTCGACCGGGCTGACCATCTATGTCGGGCGCGACGGCGCCGACAACGACCGCACCACCTTCGAATTCGCGCGGCCCTACGAAATCTGGCTCCACACCCAGCAATGCCCGGGGTCACATGTCGTGATCAAGCACCCCAACAAATCGTTTGTGCCGTCGAAACAGGAGATCGCCGAGGCGGCCGCGATCGCCGCCTGGTACAGCAAGGCCCGCAACGATACTCTCGTCCCGGTGATTTATGCCGAGCGTCGTTATGTCCGCAAACCGCGTAAGGCCAAACCGGGGCTGGTGACGGTCGAGCGCGAAAAGTCGGTTATGGTCGCGCCCGCCCCGCCCAACGACTAGAACCGCAGTCCGAACTGCAGCCCGATCTTCCCCTGGGTCGTGTGAATCTTGTGCGGCACGGCCGGAATCACGTAACCGGTCTCATCCTCGGGTGTCCCCGGATCGTCGCCGTAGAAGTACTGCTTCTGCGTGCCGCTCGCATCGAGATAGACAAACTAGCCGGTAAGAGAAACGAAATTCGGCCGCGAGTTATTTCGCGACATCGCCACGGTCAGGTCGGCCCCCCCGATGAAGCCGCTCCCGGTAATGTCCGAGGTCGAGAGTTTTTTCCGAAGCAGATGATCGTCGCGATCGGAGATCATCGCAATCGCATACGCCCCCCGGAGCGCCATCGACCCTTTCGGGCCGAGCGGAAGGTTCAACTCCAGCCCGGCGTGGGGGAGAGAATAGGTGATGCGATAATCGAGCCCGTGCAGCCCCGGAGCATCGAAATAGCGGAGCGAGTCACCCTCGACGTTGTATTGAAATCCCTTGAGACCGAACAACTTTTGATTCACCCGGTGATACCGGAACCCGGCAAACAGGCGAATCTCACCGGAAAACGCCTTTGACACACCCTTGCTCAGTTCGCCCTCGAGCAGAATCGAGGTCATCTGGGCATCCGATTCCGTGCTCGACACTTCGATGATCCTCGGCAGATAGACATCCTGCCCCAGCGTGTCAAACCACAGATTGGACCAATCCTTGTCGGTCATTTTCTTGCCCGGGTCGTTGACATTGGTGTAAGCGGCCACCCGCACTATCCACGGCAGCGGTTCGGTCGGTGCCAGGGTAAGCCGGAGCGCCCCGCCGACTACAACACCATCAAGCGGGAAATCGAGCTTGCTCTTGATATACAGCCTGTTTCCGAGCGTGTCGAACGCGTAGCCCTCGAGCTCGTAGTCGGTCTTGCCCAGGCTGTATTTGACCGCCGGAAGAATCTCAATCTGCACCGATTTAACCGGGATCGGGGCTGTCTGGGCCGAGACGGAAACGGCGGCGATAATAAGGACCGCCAGAAGGGTCGAGGCTGTCGCAAGGGTAAGTCTGGTCACGTGTGTCTCCTGTAGTGGGCTGATCTTGGTTGCCGTCAAGATAAGGCGTCGGCCGCCGTTTGTAAACGGCTATAGGTCCGGCTCCGGATCGCATCCAGGTAGGTCAGGTTTCGAAGGCCGGCCCTTGTAGGTCAGGTCTCGCTGCGGAGACCCGACAGGTCCGCAGCCCTTTACGAATACTAAACCCCTCTGGCCCGTCGATGTCCTCATCTGCCGTCCACATCACATTTTGATGAAATCCCATAAATCTCCAAAAAAACAACGACTTTGACTGCCACAAAATGACAGGACACGTTCCTATGGTACACGCGGGTCGCCGGCCCGCCCCCGGCGGCCTCGCTGGAAATCTGCTTGTGTATGGAGATTTCCGTGCCCGGCACTGGTGCGCCTCTGCCGTGAGCACTCTGCGAAAGTCGGGGACTTCGGTCCCCGGCTTTTTTGTGGAAGGAGCAGGGGGTGAAAGAACTTAAGAGGGTAGGGGGGAGGGTCTTCGAAGGTCATGTCCGGCTTTGCGGACCTGACATCACAGGCGGAAGTCAACCTTGTACGTCACCCATACCTCTACGGGCTGCCCGTTCTTATAGGCCGGTTTGAACCGGCAATCGTAGGCCGAAGCAACCGCCGCTCGATCCAGCCATGCCGACCCGCTCGATCTTCCGACACTGGCGACCAACACCTGCCCCCTCTTTCCGACCAGAGCCTTTACCCACACGCGCCCGGAAATTCCGCGGTTCTCGGCGACCAGGGGATATTCCGGCGTCGCTCCATAAGCCAACTCGGGCCACACATCCGGCATGGACGAGTCCGCCGGGTTCGGATGCTCATACGTGCCGTCATCGATCAGCCCGACCAGCGTCCCCTTATCGCCGTGGTCTTCGTAGAAGTTGTTGAAGAGCCGGGTGAACGAACTGTAGCCCACGTTCCAGCCCGGTCCCTCCAAGTCGCGCAGCCGAAGGCCAAAATACGGCGGCAGCGAATCCCGCCCCCCGGGGAAGGTCCGACTTGTCACAACCGTCATAGCGCTGTCCCGGAGTTCCGAAAGATAGGCCCGGAGTTCGTCGTCGAGCGCCTTCCGTTGAGTCGTGTTCGATGCATACATCGCGGTGTCGAAACAGAACACCGCCCGGTCGTACTTGCCCGCTTCCACCGCCGCTCGGCCCGCTGCGATAAATTCCTCCCGGGTGAGCGAAAAGGGCGTCAGGATCACATGACGGGCCGCTACGACCTTCTGCTTATCGGCCAGCTCAACCGTGCCCGCCGCCTGGTGCGGGATCACATCGACAATCGTCACATAACCGACCAGTGCGCTGTCGTCGGAGCCTTTGCCCTCTGCTTTTTCAGGGGCCGACCAGACCTCCCCGCGCATCCCCACGTCGATACCGTCGGCGAACCCGCCCTGCACCAGCACCACGTTGGCTTTTTCGCCGGTCTCGAGCTTCTTCGCCTTGGCGAAAAGAACGTCGAACGACTTCGCGTACGAAACGCCGCCGAGCACTGTTGTGATCAGCAGCGCCGGCAGCAAACTACTTTTGATGCCTTTCATGATCACTCCCATATGCCCACTCTCTGCAATTCGATGATCTACACTCAACGCATGGATAATATACTGCCAGGTGACCCGATCTCCAAATGGCGAGCCAACCGTCTGCCGCCCGTCACTCCCGCTTGAAGAGAAACCAGACCGTCGCCGTGTCCATGGGCGTATCCGATTCCGCCGGGAAGCTGCTGGCCACCGCACGCCAGCCGGACGGCAGGATTACATAGCACAGAAATCCCGGCTCACATCCGAGGTCGTCGTCTGCCGCCTTCATTGCGTCGGATATCGTACTGCCAACATGGATGCCCTCGGGCGTGACGAATCGCCCGTCCTCAGTTGCCAGATAAACCACCCGATCGGAATCCCCGCGCACCGCGACCGTCCACTTCATGCCGTGGATATAGACGTCGTGCGAGCGATCAATCGACCCGCTGGCCGTCTGTAGATACCGAACCACTTGACCGCTGTCCGCGGCCACTGAGTCGAACGTCAGCGAATCAAACCGAGCTCCCAGAGGAATCGCCTGCTCGACCCGCCATGATTCCCGTTGAAGCGTAGAATCATTTGCCGCCTGGGTGCTGTCATCCTTGCCGGATGTCAGCGTGAATCGAAAGATAATCAGCGGCAGGACCAGCCCGATCAACATCCGCCCGGAGCCCCGCTGCCTGCGGCGCGATCCTATCACTTGTCTCGACATCTCATACCTCATGGTATCGCATTTGTGCTGCATTCAATCCACCCCTGTCACTTTCGCTCTTCGTATGCGATCAATCAGCTCTTTGTTGAGATCGTCATACTTCGGATCAATCCGGTCGCTCGTCGATTCGAGCCGGTCGAGCGCGACCTGCCGAAACCGTTCCAGCTCAGTGATTGCGGTGTCAACCGGATTCCAGAAAATCAGGTTGTCGATATGGTCGATGAAATAATCAAGGTGCGTCGTGTCGACGGCGAACTCGGTGTAGAAGGCGTTGGGGTCGAGCAGCAACGCCCACATCATCCGGTGTGCCACCACGAACGCCATCTCGCCGTCGCTCGACAACCACTCCTCGTGCAAGCCGTGCATCATGGCGCGACAGCCTTCATCGTACTGATTATCCGACAGATCCGAATCGTCCTGACTCTCACCGGCATGCGTCGGGACCACCGCCACCAGTCCCAGGAGCAGGACATACACCATTACATGATGGAATGGTGAGCAGGAACTTCTTTGTGGTATCATGTTCGGCATCTTCTTTCCCGGAGGCCGCTCCGCCGGCAGTTGGGTCCTGTTGTTTGTCCCGACATCTCGTGCTCCTCCGCGCTCATCTACACCCAATATACAGTCCACCACCCATCCCCCCACAAAAAAACAGGCCCTCACGAGCCTGCTTCAAACTTCGTTCTATAGTCGGATCGTCGCTACCGGGGAATCTTCTCGCCCGTCATCTCCTCGATCTCGCAAAGCAGCCGTTCCTCCAGCTCCGCCTCGGAGAACCGCTTCACGATCTCGCCCTTCTTGATAATCATCCCCATGCCGTCGCCGCCGGCAATCCCGACATCCGCCGCCGCCGCCTCACCCGGCCCGTTGACGGCGCAGCCCATCACCGCCACTTTCAGCGGCGCCTTGATATGCCGCGTCTTCTGCTCGATCGACTCGGCCAGCGGAATCATATCGATCTGACACCGCCCGCAGGTCGGACAGGCGATCACCTGCACGCCGTCGTTCTTGAGATTGCACGCCGTCAGAATCTGTTTCGCCACCCGCGGCTCGTGAATCGGATCGGCCGAGAGCGACACCCGGATCGTGTCGCCGATCCCGGTCATCAGAATCGCCCCGATCCCGACCGCCGACTTCAGACTGCCCGTCTCGAGCGTCCCCGCCTCGGTGATCCCGACATGCAGCGGATACTCACATCGCGCCGCGAGCATGTGGTACGCCCAGAACGCGGTCATCGTATTGGTCGACTTCACCGAGATCACGATATCGGTGAAATCCATATCCTCGAGCACCTGAATCTCCCGCAGTGCCGCCTCGGTGAACGCCACCGGATCGTCGTGACCGTACTTCTCCAGCAGATCTTTCGGCAGCGACCCCGAGTTGACCCCGATCCGGATCGGCACGCCGGCGTCTTTGGCCGCCTTGGTCACCTCGCGAACTTTCCACTCCGCACCGATATTCCCCGGGTTGATCCGGATCTTGTCGAACCCCGCCTCGATCGCTTTCAATGCTAACTTGTACTGGAAATGGATATCGGCCACCAGCGGCCGCTCCGGTACCCGCGCCCTGATCTCCTTGAGATGGTCGGCGGCGTCGTGGTTGAGCACCGAGAGCCGCACGATATCGCAGCCCGCCTCGAACAGAGCTAGCGTCTGCTTGACCGTCGCCTCGACATCCCGGGTGTCCGAGGTCGTCATCGACTGGATCGCGACCGGAAACCCGCCGCCGATGATCACGTTGCCGATTTTGACCGCTTTGCTTTTGCGCCGCTGAAGAGGATATTTCAATTCCATCTGTTATGCCTTGACCAATGCCTGAAAGTCCGGTAGTTTACAGAGTTCTACGCGCCCGGTCAACCGAAAGTTGGTGGCAATTTGCTGTGGTTTAAACGTTTACTTCCCATCGTGATAATCGTCCTCTCGGTCGCCGGATACCAGGCCTGGCGACGGTACGACCGCAGCCGCCGGAAAGCCGAAGTCCGCCAGTGGGCGAGCCTCACCACCACCATCTGGGAGGGCGCCGCCCGCTATCATGATAACCCCGAAGGCTTCCTGGCGTTCCGTGATTCCGTCCTCACCGCCCACAACCGTACCCTGGCCGACATGCAGGCGTATCTCAAGAAAAATCAGGACAGCCCGGAAGATTACCTCGCCTACGCCCGGCAGGTACACTTCCTCATGGATTCACTCGAACAGCAGCGCCTGAAAAAAGAATCGATCAAGGCTCATACGGCCGACTCTTCGGCCGCCAAAGCGATCATTCCTCGGCCGTGAACGCCGCCGGATAGTGTTCCATCTTCCCACCAACGAACGTAACCAGATCGAACCGGATATCGCAACCCTCGATATCGTGCTCGGCCAGCCACCGTCGCGCCGCCCGGACGATCCGGTCGATCTTGCGACGGTCCATCCGCTCGGCCGGGTGACCGTATGACATGCTCCGCGACGATTTCACCTCGACAAACACGACCAGGTCGTCGCGCCGCGCGATCAGGTCGATCTCGCGCGAACGATCGCGCCAGTTGCGTTCTAGGATCTCGAATCCGTTGTGCTGGTAGAAGTCGGCCGCAAGGCCTTCGAACCGGCGGCCGCGGGCAACCCGGTTGCCCGGCTGCGGCCGATGCTGCTTACAGGAGGGCATACTGCCTGAGGCACTCCGCCACCGGCTTGAACGAGCGCCGGTGAATATCGCACGGTCCGTGGGTGCGGAGTTCCTCGAGATGCAGCGGAGTGCAGTAGCCTTTGTGTTTGGAGAAGGAATACGACGGGTACAGGCCTTCCATGCGATCCATGATCCGGTCGCGGGTCACCTTGGCGACGACGCTCGCGGCGGCGATCGCCCTGCAGTTCGCGTCGCCCTCGATAATCGCCATCTGTGGAAGGTTCAAATTCGGAATCGTGAAGTTGCCGTCGACAATGACGAAATCGGGCGACGCCTTAATATCCATCACCGCCTTGCGCATCGCCATGAGCGACGCCTTGAGGATATTGATCCGGTCGATCGTTTCGTGATCGATGATCCCGATCGCGCAGGGAATGCCGAGTTCCGCGATCACATCGAACAGATGATCGCGCTGCAACGGGGTGAGCTTCTTGGAATCGTCGAGCCCCTCGATAATCACGCCCTTTGGAATGATCACCGCGGCGGCGACCACCGGCCCGGCGAGCGGACCGCGGCCGACCTCATCGACTCCGCAGATCGCTTCATACCCCTTGCCGGCGAGCGTCTCTTCGAGATTCTCGAGCACCGGTATCGGTATCCTGGCCGTATCGAGTGACATCGTGAGTTGCACTCCTCAAAATAGTCGCGCGCGGTTTATCCGTGCAAGAAAAAATGCTCCTATGAGAGTTATCGGCCCGTGAAT
>CAYPYM010000105.1:0-8194 GCA_964414435.1 uncultured Ignavibacteriales bacterium
GGCGGCCTCGCCGTTGAGAGCCTCGTAGTAGAGCGCTTCACAGAACGACGCCCAACCTTCATTAAGCCAGATGTCGTGCCATGAAGCACAGGTGATCATATCGCCCCACCACTGGTGCGACAGCTCGTGGACAACCACCGGCGTCGACAGCCCGAACGAACTTCCCGTGGTCGAGGTCATCGTCTGGTGTTCCATCGCGCCGCCCCATTGGAAGAGCGAGTGGCCGTACTTTTCCGTGACAAACGGATACTGGCCGAAGAGGCTCGAGAAAATGCCGATCGCGCCGGGCGTGACCGCGAACGCGGTCTGCGAACTGGTCAGATACTCGGGATAGACAGCATGCACGATCGGCATCGTATCCGCCCCGCCGTTGTAGACGTATTTGTCGTACCAGACCGTGTACGGATAGATCGCCAGCGAAAACAGGTAGCTCGCCATCGGGTAGTGTTCGGTGTAGTAGAAGGTATGGGTATTGGGGGCCGACGACACGGTCGAGTCGAGCGTCCCGTTCGAACCGACATAGAACGAGGTGTCGACCTCGATAGCTATCGCGAACGAGTCCGCCTTGTCGTCGGGGCGGTCTTTGCTCGGCCACCAGGTGCGGCCCAGGTACGGCTCGGACAGCGTGGAAATAAGCTCCCGGCCGTAGACCGTCTGGAAGGCAAACGCCTGAAAACCGCCCTGCAGCGGATGGCCCTGGTAGTAGAAGTCGAACGAGAATTGTTCGCCGACCCGGTAGGTCGAATCGAGATTCACCGTGACGACGTCGTTCAAGCGCGTGTAGGATAGCACGCCGGATGGCGCGACGATCGAGTCTATCGTCATGTTGTAGGCGAGGTCAACCTCGACGGCGTTCACGCCGGCCGTGGCGGCATCGGCCACGAATCCAACCCGGCCGTGAACGATCTGGGTGGTGTCATCCACCCGGATGAAGACGTCGTAGAAGCGGACGTCGTAATTGGTCTGGGTGCTGGCCCCCTCGGCCGATGCCAGCCCGCGGTAGAACTCCCGGTCGGACTGAGCCTTGACCTTCGATTCCCAGAGCTGCTGGTGAATCTGGCCCGGGGCGGCCTGGTTCCAGTCGATCGTGTTGTCATCGGCGGCCGGCGCCGGGGTGGGCAGTACGAGGGTGGTGATGGCCAGCAGGAGCGCGGCTGCCGACCCGGCCGGACGGGTTAGAAATCTCACGAGGTCCTCCAATTATCGATGTATGTCTTGTCTCTTGTTCTTCGGCGAACTCGGCGGCAGGTTCAACCCGAATGGTGAGATTTGATGGGGTCGAATCGTCTTTTCCAAAGGTACAAAAATGTCGGACTAAGTCAAGCCATTTTAACAGCTTGGCGGCCGCGCGGCGGGCCCGAGACCCAAATGAAAGCGCCCCGGCGCAGGCCGGGGCGCGATATCATCAGAGACCACAGTGACGGGACGCGTCTAATACGGGTTGCCGCACGGGATCGGCCCCTCCTCGAACAAGTATTTGACAAGATAGGTCAGATCCGCAACATCGATCCGATGGTTGCAGGTCAGATCACCGACAATGTATTCCGGCTTCGGCTCCGGCCCATCCTGGAAGATGTACCGCACCAGGTAAGTGAGGTCGGAGATGTTTATTTCGCCGCTCCAGTCATTGTCGCCGTGGAAACGCCACATCTGCAGCCGCATCCGCACCTTGCCCGGGCTGTTCGAGGCGGTCGGCGCGTACACGAAGAACGAATCGACGTACTCCCCAACCGTATACCCGGCCGTGTTGATCCCCATGATAAACGCCGCCGGATTGATCCCGGAGGTGTCCGGCGGGTACATCCAGGGGATATTTTCCACGACATACCACGGCATACAGCCGCCGTAGACGTTCCTGATGCCCATGGCCGCGTTTGGAATCGGACCGGAGCCCTCCTGGGCGGGCAGCACGTACGACGCGTTTGACACCCAGATCTTCGGTTGCTGCGTCCCCGGCACGACCTCGTATTTTATATACACGGTATCGTATTGCACCGTCGACGTCTGGGCATAGAACATCAGCGTGTCGTAGTAGACACCCAGCGGCAGGTTGATATAATTCGAATTGAGCGTAATGACGGACGGTGCGATACTGCTCAGAGACCGGACCGAGAACAGGTCGGACTGACCCGTAATCTGGAACGGCATCGGGTCGTCACCGCCGATATTCTGCACGTAGAAGGTGGTCGACGGATTGATCGCGTTGGCGCCCATTTCACACTCGTACATGGTAAAGAATGCGGAATCGGTCGAGACGTACATCCGCGCCGGATTGTTCACGATATGGAACTGGAACACGACCGGAATAGGTGAATTGATCGCTTCATCGGAATTCACCCAGAGGGTATCGAAGAAATCGTCGCCGTCCGAACCGGTGAGGACTTTGAAACCGACCACCACGCTCTCGGGCGCCGCGCCGCTCGTCGGCGTCACGCTGAAGAGGCGGGTCGAATGCTCCTGGGTGTAGAAATTCATCGTCCCCGCCCCGCCGTTGCGAATTACGATCGTGCGCGGCGGGATATCACGATTCGTCGCCGGTACGGCCACGAAATTGAACTGCGAATCAACCACCAGGATCGGCAGGTCGGAACCGACCGACAACGTCACCGGAATCCTCTGCGGCGAGTTCGTCGCCGATGGATCGGAGACGACCACCGTGTCGTAGTAGGTCGCATAGGCCAGCCCGGTGATATCCACCGACAGCGTAACGTCGGTCGAATCCGCCCCGTACCCGGGTGTGAGCGTCAGCCAGGATTGGGAATTGGTCGCGCCCCAGTTGAGAGTCGACCCCCCCGTGTTTTTGATCGTCAGGATCTTGGGATCGGGATTGGCCCCGCCGGCGATGGCGTTGAAATAGAACTGGCTCGGGCTGACCGAAATGACCGGGGGCGGCTCCGCCAGGCTGAGCGCGATCTTGACCCACTGCGGCGAATTGGCCGCGGTCCCGGAGTTAACCTGGATCGAATCGAGATACTCGCCGGCCGCCAGTCCGGTGATGTTGACGAACACCGTGACCGTCTGAGGCGTACTTCCAAAAATCGGGCTGAGCGAGAACCACGAGGCACTCTCGACCAGGCTGAAACTCAGCGGGTCGTTGTCGGTCATGATGTCGAACGTCTGCGGCGACGGCGCCGAGCTGCCCGCCGTGGCCTCGAAATGAAGCGAATCCGTACTCAAAACGAGGTTCGACGGCAACGCGCAGGAGGTGTCCCTGGTCCGGGAGGGGCCGTCAAAATACGCCTTGTAGGAGAAATTGCCGTAAGCCACGAAACGATAGTCGGAGCCCCCGCTGTATGTCAGGGTGTCGATCACGATCGAGTCGCACGAATCCCATGAACTGACCGTGAAATAGTAACTCGCCCACAACTGCCGCTCGGGGGTCGGCCGCAGCCCGATGGAGTCGTTCGAGACCCCGGCGAACAGAAAGCGCTGGTTTGCATTGGTGACGGCGATACTGCTGTTCTCGTACAGGTAGCGACCGAAATCGAACCCGCCGTTCACGAACGGCGTCGCCCGGGCGCTGTCCATTTGAAGGTTCGGGTTGTCCCAGGTAAAGCCCATACTGCAACCGGTCAGGGTGTCGGCGTCCATGAAAACCCAGAGGTCGGCCCGGAGATGAACTTGATTGGTAGTGAAATCGGGGACCTGGGAAAAGACGAGTTGGATGGTGTCAGCCGCGCCATGATCGTGCGGATCCTGCGTGAACTGAGCCATCGCGGGCATGGCCGTCGTCGCCAGCAGCAGTAACGACAGCACCAGCAGTCTGCGTTTCATCGGTGTGCCTCCATGCATTTACCGTTATCGTCACTTGTCATGTCGGTTTCCCCCGTTCGTTCGTGCGCCCGTCAAGCGCGGGTCATGTCAGAACGCGATACGGGTGTGAGGGATGAGGACGTTTCGACGGCACACCGGCCCGAACGCAACTTCCCGGCTCCGCCGGCAAGCGGTCGTCACGGGTCTATGCTGTCGCCATACAAATGATTCGCTCGTAGTAGCTGAACGTTTGTAAGTCAGGAGACTATTTACCCTTCACACGCATTTCAATATGCGCCCGAGGGCTTCGACTGTCAAGGGAAATGATCGGGGACGAGTGCGGGCGACTATCGCGGCGTCTTCGGCTTCTTGCGCGACGTCGTGCGGGGTGATTTCTTGGCCGGCTTTTTCGACGGCTTCTTGCCCGGCTTCTTGGCCACTTTCTTGCGCGTGCGAGAGCCCTTCTTGCGCGCCTTCTCGATCTCCTCGGCGAAAATCTTCTCGAGCGTGTAGGCCGACGGCGTGAAATCGAGCAGACACAGCTCGAAGAGCTCGTCGACCCGCGCCATGAAGTGGAACGTCGTCTTGCGCAAAATCTCCTTGGGCAGGTCCTTAAGGTCTTTCTCGTTCTCTTTCGGGATCGCTATCTGGTAGATGCCGGCCCGGTACGCCGCCGAAATCTTCTCCTTGATGCCGCCCACCGGAAGAACGCGGCCCCGCAGCGTCACCTCGCCGGTCATGGCGATATCGTTGCGGATCGGCCGCTCGGCCATGAGCGACGCGATCACGAGGGAAACGGTGATGCCGGCCGACGGCCCGTCCTTGGGGATCGCACCCGACGGGAAGTGGATGTGGATATCAAACTCGTTGAAATCACTAAAATCGATACCGAGGGTGTCGGCCTTCGACCGGACATACGAGTGGGCGGCCTGAATCGACTCGCGCATGACGTCGCCAAGCGAGCCGGTGGTCGTGATCCCACCCTCACCCTTCATCTTCAACCCCTCGATAAACATCAGGTCGCCGCCCGCCCCGGTCCAGGCCAGGCCGGTCGCGATACCTATTTCCGGCCGGGTCTCAGCTTTTTCGGGGATAAAGATCGGCGCGCCGAGATACGATTCGACATTCGCCTCGGTGATCTGCCATGATTTCTTCGGACGCTCCGATTTCTCCAGCGCGATCTTCCGGCAAATCTTCTCGATCTGCTGCGAAAATCCGACCAGCCCCGCCTCCATCGTGTAGTTGGAGATGATATTGGTGAGCGCCTTGGTCTGGAACTTGACCTCGGATTTCAGCAGCCCGTGCTTCTTGAGCAGGCTCGGGATAATGTATTTCTTCGAAATCACGATCTTCTCGCGCTCGATATACCCCGGAAGCTCCAGGATATCGAGCCGCGGAATGAACTGCTCGGGAATCTCCTCGAACGACCGCACCGAGCAGATGAAGAACACTTTGCTCAGATCGAACGGCACGCCGATATAGCTGTCGAGGAAGTGAGCGTTCCAACGGCTGTCAATCACCTCGAGCAGAGCCATATTCACGGACGAATCGTTGTCCATATTGAAGTAGTCGATATCCTCGATCAGGACAACCGGGTCGGCGCTGCCGGAGTCCCGCAGCGTCCGGACGATCTTCCCCGGCATTGCCCCCAGGAACGTCCGACTCGAACCCTTGATCTCGCTGACCTCCTGAATGCCGCCCACCGAGATGCGAATGAACTCCTTGCCCAGCGCCTTGGCGATCGCCTTGGCCAATGACGCCTTACCCGTCCCCGGTGCGCCGATCAGACAGAGCGTCGGACCCTCGTTGACTCCGCCGAGCAGTTTACGCACCGAGAGCCGCTGCATGATCTGTTCTTTGAGGCTGGTCGGGCCGTAGTACTGGGTCGAGAGCACCTTGGCCACCTCCCCCATGGTGTAATTCTCGGGGGATGTTTTCCCCCACGGCAGGGTCAGCAGCCAGCTCAGGTAGTTCTTCGTGACGCCGTACTCGGCCGATGCCGGCGAGAGTTCGGCCAACCGATCGACTTCGATCCGGGCCCGCGCAACCACATCGGCCGGGAGATTCGACATCGTCTTGACCTGCAGACGGAACGCCGCCGCCTCCTTTTCCTCGGAGAGATCCTCACCGAGCTGCCGCCGGATTTCCAGCAACTGGAGGCGAAGATAATGCTCGCGCTCCTCTTCCTCGATCGCCTTTTTCACATTCTGATGAATGGTGTGGTCGGTCGCTACCCGGCTCAACTCGGCGTTGAGGAAGGTGAGCAGGCGGTCGAAGCGGACCGTCAGCGTGATCGTCTCCAGCAGCTCCTGTTTGGCCGCCAGCGGGAAATGGAACATCGACGCCGCCTTGTCGGCCAGCAGCGAGGGGTCTTTCTGATTCATCTTGAGCACGTAAAGCTGCTCGGGCGAATAACTCGGATCGAGATGGGTGATCTCGTCAACCGTCGCGATCACCTGCTGGACCTTGGTGCCGAGCTTCTTGTCAACCGACGCCGGCAACTGGAGATTCGCGGCGGTCACGACCAGGTACGGCTTCTCGCGAATGATCTCGCCGAGCGCCACCCGACGGATACCCTCGATCGTCACATTCTGGGAATTGCCCGGCCCCTTCTTGGCGTCGCGGATAACAGCCAGGACCCCGATCTCATGGATCGAACCGGTGTCCTCATCGCCCCGACGGGAGACCATAAACGATGTGACGAATTCTTTCGGGCCGGCGAGACAATCCTTGAGCAACTGAAGGCTCGCCTGGCGCCCGACTTGAATCGTGATCATCGTCCCGGGAAACAACACACCGGTGCGCAGGGGAAGCACCGGATACTCCTGTACCTGATCGGTGGCCAGAACAGGGGGCCGGTCGGAACTGCGTATGATCGTAGTTGTCGCCATAGTAAGTTGAGACGTTGGCCGTCTCTCTCCTTGAGATCGACAATCTACCGGCCCGGCTGAACGGTTGTCAAAGTTTTATTTGCGAAGAACTTGGAAGAAATGAACCGGAACGCCCCGCAGCCCTGTCAGGACATGGCGGCCGACGCGGCATGAGGCGGGACAGGTGTTACCCCGCCCCGCCTGCCCTTTTGCCGGGAGCCGTCGAATCAAACCGCTCCACGGGATGGAGAGGCCGGGAAAGGAGGCTCAGTTGACCGCCTGACGACCCTGAGTGCCGCCGACCAGCGACCGAACTTCGAAATCGGGATGACGGCGCAGCTTCTCGAGATCGAACTTGATACTGCCCGGATCGGCGTTGAGCCGGTAGTAACCGAGACGGTTGTTCTCAACCACCGTCCACGGCGTCGAAAGACCGTCGTTGACCTCGTTCTTCATCCGGTAGAGGTAGCGGGCCTGGTTGAACCCGATCTCGATATCCTCTTTGTACATCCAGCCCGAATCACGATGCAGCCGCGCCCAGGCGAGCCGAGCAAAGTACTTGAACGATTTCCCGGTCAAACGAACCGGAAAGCCGTTGATCCGGACCAGGTACCGCTCCCGCTCGTACGTCCCGTCGATCTCGATCGACACCGGCCGAACCGACATCGGAGCAACCATCCGCGGCGACCGTTCACCACCAACATTGACCTGCGGCATATCAACCTCCTGTTTAAGCAATTCCAGCTTCTCACTCAATTTCAACAACTTATTCTTCCCCGTTATGTGCTCCGCGAGACTCTCCGCGGTCGCCGCCAGAAGGCTGTCGAGGGTCGTGACACCGGCCCGATGCAGCCCGGCGAAATCGGACCGGGTAAGAATGGCGCCGAGCAGACGGTGCACCTCGCGCAGCGACGGATCGATCCCGAACCGCAACGCAAACGCCAGATCCCGTAGCTGACCACCCGTGGCCGACTCACGATCGACCGCCTCGACCAGCCGCCCCGTCGCCGCGACCAGGTGCGCGACACTCTCCCCCAACGCCATGACCTGCCCCATGTGCATCTGAAACCTCTCCTCGATCCGCTCGATCGGCGTCATCGACCGCCACTCCACCAGCACCAGCGCCCCCTTCAACGCGGCCGACCGGGCGTAGTCGAGCGGCTGGCCGGCGAGCGCGTTCCCGACCAGCGGCCGGGCCTCCTCGATCAGGTGATCGTATTCGCGCAGAAGGCATTTCAAGGGGAGCTGCTGAATCGCTTCGTACCGCGAGAGCATCCCGGCCGGGAAACTCCACTCCGGCGCACCGACCGCCAGCACCGTCCAGCCGAACCACGACTCGGGATACCGCCGGGCCAGGGTCTGCCGGAAATAGTCGATCTGGCGCACGCTCAGCCCGGTCAGGGCCACCGCCTCACCGACCGTGGTCGGCGAGATCGTTCCACTGACATCGCGTTCGATCAGATTCGACTCGATCAGGTGCTCGACCGCAGCGGAGAAATCACTCACCCCACCGGTCGTGACGGCATGCAGAGTCCGACGGTAAACCCGAGCCAGCTCATCATCCGACCGTA
>CAYPYM010000106.1:0-8186 GCA_964414435.1 uncultured Ignavibacteriales bacterium
ATCCGCAGTTCTTCGTCCGTGTCGTCCAGGAATCCGTAAAATGTAATTTCCCCGTTTGCCGGTGTCGAAACATCCGAATTCGTCACCGTCCCGAAGATAGATCCCTGGGCAAAAGCCGAAAGCGGCAGCATCGTCAACAGGACTGCGGACAGTAGATACAGGACCGGCAATCTGCGTCGGTTCTTAAGTCGCACCACCTTACCTCCAATAAGTGTGACAGACGTCATAATCATATATCTCTCTTACGGGGCCGGGAAGACGCCCGCCGCGGCGGCGTTGCCCTGATACGGCTTGCCCGCCTTGACCGGGAAGTTCGTCCCGAATCCGGCCGCGAAGCGCGATACATAGCTTTGCGAGCCGGCCACGTACTTGTTGAGCGTGTTCAGCATGCCCGGAACGGCGTTGAGCACGTCCTGGGCCGTCAGATACGTTCCTTCATCCTCGAACGGAATCATGATGAAGTTGAAATCGGTCGTCGCCGTGGTCGACAGGTTGTAGGTCACCGTGCCCGGCGCCGGAACATCGCCGGCGACACTGAATACGGTCGCGGTGGCCGCGTTGACCTGATAGATCCCGCCGACCGTGACCGCGAAGTTCGTGCCGAATCCGGCCGCGAACCGCGCCTCGTAACTCTGCGAAACGACGTTGAACCGGTTCACGGTGTTCACGTTCGAAACGCCCATCGCGGCGATCAGGCCGACCGCGTCGGTAATGCCGGTGTTCGCGAACGGCACCGCGATCAGGTTGTAGTCGGTCGTCGCCGTGGTGACGATCTGGTAGTCGTACTCGCCGACCCGGTTCGACACCGCCGAACGGTTGCCGAACTCGTCGACCGCCTCAACCGCGTAGAAGTACTGATTGAGCGTGTCACCCACGACATTCGCCCCGAGCAGATCGGCATCGGTGAACCCGGTCGTCGGCGCCACCACCGCGCCGATCGAATCGGTCGGGCTCGGCGTGAAATAGGCTGTCGTGCCGCGGTGAACCACGTAATGGTCGACCGTGGTCGGGAAGCCGTCGGTATCGGTCGAAATCGGCGACCAGCTAAGCTGCACGGCATCGGCCACCAGCGAAATCGCCAGATCGGCGATCGCCAGCGGCGGCGCCGCGTTGGCCGCCTGCACCTGCACCGTGTCAGGCGCCGACGGCAGCACGCCGTCGTTGACGGTCAGCTCGAACAGGTAGACATCGGCGACCGCCGGCGTGAAGGTCGGCTGAGCCGCGGCGGTGTCGGACAGCGTCACCGCCGTGCCGCCCACCTGCACCCAGGCGTAGGTGATCGGATCGCTGTCGGGATCCAGCGAACCCGATCCGTCGAGCGTTACCAGTCCGCCGACCGGCAGTCCGGACTGATCGGGGCCGGCATCGGCCACCGGCGCCCGGTTAATATCGTTCACGGTCACCGTCACGATTTCGCTGTCGGCGGCGATGCCGTCCGAGGCGATAAACGTGATGTTGTAGACTCCCGCCTGCGCGTAATCGGGCGTCCAGGCGAAGTCGGCCGTGCCGTCGTTGTTATCGTTCAGGGTCGCTCCGGTCGGCAGCGCCGTCGCCGTCGTGAAAGCGGGGAAGGTGCCGTCGGCGTCGGTCGCACTGATCTGGAACGAAAGCAGGACATTTTCATCGGTCGATTTGGCTCCAATCGCCGCCAGCACCGGCGGATCGTTGGCGCCCTGGACAGTGAACGTGGCCGGATCGGAAGCCGACAGCAGACCCGGATCGGTCGCGGTAAACGTAATCGTCTCCGAACCGTTCCAGTTGATATTCGGAATCGTGATAGTCGCGATCCGGTTAACGTCGATACTCACCGTCAGCTCCGTGTTCCCCGAAAAAGTCCAGTTCATCTCGCTATCGGTATTATCGACATCGCTGACATAGTCATCAAGGGCCACCGTCGCAAAGGTATCGCCCTCAATCACCGTCTGGTCGGGGATATCGGTGACCACCGGCGCGTCGTTGACCGCGCTCACGGTGAAAGTCGCCGGGTCGGAATCGCTCAGGCCGCCCGGATCGGTCGCCGTGAAGGTGATCGTCTCGGCGCCGTTCCAGTTGATGTCCGGAATCGCGATTGTGGCGATCCGGGAAGCATCGATCGTGACCGTCAGGTCGGTGTTGCCGCTGTAGGTCCAGGTCATGTCGCTGTCGACGTTGTCGACGTCGCTGACGAAGTTATCGAGCGGGACCGCCACGAACGTCGCACCCTCGGCCACCGTCTGGTCGGGGATGTCCGCCACGACCGGCGTGTCGTTGACCGCCGTAACGGTGAAAGTCGCCGGATCGGAATCGGACAGGCCGCCCGGATCGGTCGCCGTGAAGCTGATCGTCTCGGAGCCGTTCCAGTTGGCGTTCGGAATTCCGATAGTCGCCACCCGATTGACATCGAGCGAGACGGTCAACGCGGTGTTGCCGACCCAGCTCCAGGTCATCTGCGAGGCGATGTTGTCGACATCGCTGACATAGTTGTCAAGCGGTATGGTCACGAAGGTCGAGCCTTCCGGCACCGTCTGGTTCGGGATATCCGCCACCACCGGCGCGTCGTTGACCGCCGTTACGGTGAACAGGGCCGGATCGAAATCGCTCAGGCCGCCCGGATCGGTCGCGCGGAAAGTTATCGTTTCGAGACCGTTCCAGTCGGCCGACGGCGCCGTCACGATGGCCACGCGGTTCACGATCGATACCGAGAGCTGCACGTTGCCGGAGTAGCTCCAGGTCATCTCCGACGGCAGGTTGTCGACGTCGGTGACATAATCATCGAGGTTGATCGTCGCGAACGCCGTACCTTCGGTGACCGTCTGATCCGGGATATCCGCCACGACCGGCGCGTCGTTGATCGCCGTGACAGTGAAGGTCGCGGCGTCGGAGTTGGAAAGGCCGCTCGGATCGGTCGCCGTGAAGGTGATCACCTCGGAGCCGTTCCAGTTGACATCCGGAATCGCGATCGTCGCGACACGGTTGGCGTCGATCGTCACGGTCAGGGCGGTGTTGCCCGAATAGGTCCAGGTGATCTCGTTGTCGGCGTTGTCGACATCGGTCACGTAGTTATCGAGACTGATCGTCGTGAAGCTCGAGCCTTCGGGAACGGTCTGGTCGGGAATATCCGACACCACCGGCGCGTTGTTCACCGCCGTGACGGTGAACGTGGCCGGATCGGAGGCGGTCAGCAGACCGGGGTCGGTCGCCGTGAAGGTGATCGTCTCGGCGCCGTTCCAGTTCGGCGACGGCGTCGTGATGGTCGCCACCCGGTTGACGTCGATCGACACCGTCAGCTCGGTGTTGCCGGTGTAGGTCCAGGTGAGCTGGTTGTCGGCGTTGTCGACGTCGCTGACATAGTTGTCGAGCGCGATCGTCGTGAACGTGCCGCCCTCGGCGATCGTCTGATCCGGGATGTCGGTCATCACCGGCGCGTCGTTGACCGCGGTCACGGTGAAGGTCGCCGGATCGGAATCGGACAGGAGGCCCGGGTCGGTCGCGGTGAACGTGATCGTCTCGGAGCCGTTCCAGTCGAGGTTCGGTATCGTAACGGTCGCGATACGGGCAGCGTCGATACTCACCGTCAGAGCGGTGTTGCCGGAGTAACTCCAGGTCATTTCGGAATCGACGTTGTCGATATCGCTCACATAATTATCGAGCGGAATCGTGACGAAGGTGTTCCCCTCGGCCACGGTCTGGTTCGGAATATCCGTCACCACCGGCGCGTTGTTGACCGCCGTGACGGTGAACGTCGCCGGATCGGAATCGCTCAACAGGCCGGGATCGGTCGCGGTGAACGTGATCGTCTCGCTGCCGTTCCAGTTCGGCGACGGCACCCCGATCGTCGCGACGCGGTTGGCGCCGATCGTCACCGAGAGTTCGGTGTTGCCGGCGAAGGTCCACGTGAGCTGGTTGTCGGCGTTGTCGACGTCGGACACGTACTCATCGAGCGGGATCGTCACGAACGTGCCGCCCTCGGCGATCGTCTGGTCGGGAATGTCGGCCACCACCGGCGCGTCGTTGACCGCCGTCACCGTGAACGTCGCCGGATCGCCGTCGGACAGGCCGCCCGGATCGGTCGCGGTGAACGTGATCGTCTCGACGCCGTTCCAGTCGGCGTTCGGGATCGTGATCGTCGCCACCCGGTTGACATCGAGCGAAACGCTCAGGCCGGTCGCACCCACCCAGCTCCAGGTCATCTCCGAGGGCAGGTTATCGACATCGCTGACATAATTGTCGAGCGGGATCGTCACGAAGGTCGAGCCCTCCGGCACCGTCTGGTCGGGGATGTCGGCCACGACCGGCGCGTCGTTGACCGCCGTCACCGTGAATACGGCGGCATCCGAGGAATTCAGGCCGCCCGGATCGGTCGCGGTGAAGGTCACCGATTCGACACCGTTCCAGTCGGGCGACGGTGCCGCGATGATGGCCACCCGGTTCACGATCGAGACGTTGAGCTCGACATTGCCCGAGAAGCTCCAGCTGATATCGGACTTGAGGTTGTCGACATCGGTCACGAAGTCGTCGAGATTGATCGTGGTGAAGCTCGTGCCCTCGGCCACGGTCTGATTCGGTATATCCGACACGACCGGCGCGTCGTTGATCGGCGTCACGGTGAACGTGGCCGCATCCGAATTCGACAGGGCGCTCGGGTCGGTCGCCGTAAACGTGATCAGCTCGGAGCCGTTCCAGTCGGCGTTCGGAGCGGTAATGGTCGCAATCTGGGCGGCATCGATCGACACGGTCAGATCGGTGTTGCCCGAATAAGTCCAGGTAATTTCGCTGTCGGCGTTGTCGACATCGGTAACGTAGTTGTCGAGCGCAATCGTCGTGAAGGTCGCACCTTCCGCCACCGTCTGGTCGGGGATGTCGCTCACCACCGGCGCGTTGTTAACCGCCGTGACGGTGAAGGTCGCCGGATCCGAAGCACTCAGTCCGCCCGGATCGGTCGCCGTGAACGTGATCGTCTCGGCTCCGTTCCAGTTCGGCGACGGCGTCGTGATCGTCACCACCCGGTTGACATCGATACTGACCGTCAGCTCGGTGTTACCGGCGTAGGTCCAGGTGATCTGGTTATCGGCGTTGTCGACATCGCTGACGTAGTTGTCGAGAGAGATGGTCGTGAATGACGCACCCTCGGCGATCGTCTGGTTCGGAATATCCGACACCACCGGCGCGTCGTTCACCGGCGTGACGGTAAAGACCGCCGCGTCGGAACCGGTCAGCAGGCCGGGATCGGACGCCGTAAACGTGATCGTCTCGGAGCCGTTCCAGTCGGCGCTCGGCGCCGTGATGGTCGCCACCCGGTTCACATCGATCGACACGCTCAATTCGGTGTTGCCGGAGTAATTCCAGGTCATCTCGGTCGCGGCGTTGTCGACATCGCTGACGTAGTTGTCGAGATTGATCGTCGCAAACGTCGCACCCTCGGCGATCGTCTGATCGGGAATGCCCGTCACGACCGGCGCGTTGTTGACCGGCGTCACGGTGAAGACGGCCAGATCGGAGGCGTTGAGCAGGCCCGGATCGGTCACCGTGAAGGTGATCGTCTCGGCGCCGTTCCAGGTCGAGGACGGCGCCGTGATCGTCGCCACGTGGGCGGCGTCGATCGACACCGTCAGGCTGGTATTGCCCGAGTAGGTCCAGGTCAGCTCGGCATCGGTGTTGTCGATGTCGGTGACGTAGTTATCGAGATTGACCGTCGCGAAGGATGTCCCCTCGGGGATCGTCTGATCCGGGATATCCGAAATTACCGGCGCGTCGTTGACCGCGGTCACGGTGAACGTGGCCGGATCGGAATCGGACAGGCCGCCCGGGTCGGTCGCGGTAAACGTGATCGCCTCGGAACCGTTCCAGTCTGCGTTCGGCGCCGTGATCGTCGCGATCCGGCTGGCGTCGATGCTGACCGTCAAATCGGTATTGCCCGAGTAACTCCACGTCATCTCGGAGGGCAGATTGTCGATGTCGGTGACGTAATTGTCCAGCGTGATGGTTGCGAAGGTGTTCCCCTCCGACACCGTCTGGTCGGGTATATCCGACACCACCGGCGCGTCGTTCACCGGAGTCATCGTAAAGACAACCGGATCGGAATCGGTCAGCAGGCCCGGATCGGTCGCCGTGAACGTAATCGTCTCGGAACCGTTCCAGGTGCCCGACGGCGCCGTCACCGTCGCGATACGATTGGCGTCGATCGACACCGTCAGATCGGTATTGCCGCTGTAGGTCCAGGTGATCTGGTTGTCGGCGTTGTCTATATCGGTAACGTAATTATCCAGGTTGATCGCCACGAAGGTCGAGCCCTCCGGCACCGTCTGATCCGGAATGTCCGCCACCACCGGCGCGTCGTTGACCGCCGTGACCGTGAACGTGGCCGGATCGCTGTCGGCCAGGCCGCCCGGATCGGTCGCCGTAAACGTGATCGTCTCGACCCCGTTCCAGTCGGCGTTCGGGATCGCGATCGTCGCCACCCGGTTCACATCGAGCGACACGCTCAACTGACTCGCACCCACCCAGCTCCAGGTCATTTCGGAGACGAGGTTGTCGACGTCGCTCACGTAGTTGTCGAGCGGGATCGCGACAAAGGTCGAGCCTTCCGGCACGGTCTGGTCGGGAATGTTCGCCACGATCGGTGCGTCGTTGACCGCGGTCACGCGGAACAGCGCCGGATTGAACGAACTCAGCCCGCCCGGATCGGTCGCCGTGAAGGTGATCGTCTCGAAACCGTTCCAGTCGGCCGACGGCGCCGTCACGATCGCCACGCGATTCACGATCGACACGCTCAGCTCGACATTGCCGGCGTAGCTCCAGGTCATCTCCGACGGCAGATTGTCGACATCGGTGACATAGTTATCGAGATTGATCGTCGCGAAAGCGGCGCCTTCCGGCACGGTCTGATCGGGAATATCGAGCACGACCGGCGCGTCGTTGATCGCCGTCACGGTGAACGCCGCCTGATCCGAATTGGACAGGGCGCTCGGGTCGGTCGCCGTAAACGTGATCAGCTCGGAGCCGTTCCAGTCGGGACTCGGAATCGTGATCGTCGCGATCCGGTTGGCATCGATGCTGACCGTCAGATCGGTGTTGCCGGAGTAGGTCCAGGTCATTTCGCTGTCGGCGTTGTCGACGTCGCTGACGTAATTGTCCAGCGCGATCGTCGTGAACGTCCCGCCCTCGGAAATCGTCTGGTCGGGGATTCCCGCCACCACCGGCGCGTCATCGACCGACGAGACCGTGAAGGTCGCCACGTCGGACGCGTTGAGCAGGCCGGGATCGGTCGCGGTGAACGTGATCGTCTCGCTGCCGTTCCAGGTCGGCGACGGCGGCGTGATCGTCACGATCCGGTTGACGTCGATCGAGACGCTCAACTGGGTGTTGCCGCTGTAGGACCAGGTCAGTTCGTTGTCGGGGTTGTCGACATCGCTGACGTAGTTGTCGAGATTGATCGTCGCAAACGATGATCCCTCCGGAATCGTCTGATCCGGGATATCGGTCATGACCGGCGCGTCGTTGACCGCCGTCACCGTGAACGTCGCCGGATCGGAATCGGAGAGCAGGCCCGGGTCGGTCGCCGTGAAGGTGATCACCTCGGAGCCGTTCCAGTTGATATTCGGTATCGTAATCGTCGCGACATGAGCGGCGTCGATACTCACCCCGAGCTGGCTGTTGCCGGAATAGCTCCAGGTGAGTTCGCTGTCGGCGTTATCGAGGTCGCTGACGTAATTGTCGAGATTGATCGTCGTGAAAGTCGCGCCCTCGGCGACCGTCTGATTCGGAATATCCGTCACGATCGGCGCGCTGTTGACGGCGGTGACCGTGAAGGTCGCCGGGTCGGAATCGGACAGCGCGCCCGGATCCGTCGCGGTGAACGTGATCGTCTCGACGCCGTTCCAGTTGGAATTCGGAATCGTGATGGTCGCTACGCGCGACGGGCTGATCGAAACCGAAAGCTCGGTGTTGCCGCTGAAGGTCCAGTTCATGTCGGCGTCGACATTATCCACGTCGGACACGTAGTTGTCGAGCGCTATGGTCGTGAAGGTCGAACCCTCCGGCACCGTTTGGTCGGGGATATCCGTCACGACCGGCGCGTCGTTGACCGCCGTCACGGTGAACGTGGCCGGGTCGGAGTCAGACGCTCCGAGCGGGTCGGTCGCGGTGAAGGTGATCGTCTCGGAGCCGTTCCAGTCCGCGTTCGGAATCGCAATCGTCGCCACCCGGTT
>CAYPYM010000107.1:0-8151 GCA_964414435.1 uncultured Ignavibacteriales bacterium
ATGCTGCGCGACTGGGACCTGTTTTCGTTCGCCTTCGTACCGGTAGCCGCCCTTATGTACATCGATGTGCTGCGGGGGAAGTGGTCGGGCTCATATGCGCGGAGAATATCGTTGCTGAGCGTGGCGCTTGGCTGCACCGTCATCACCGCAAGAGTGGCGATCATCAACGATCCACCCAGGGCGATTGCTCAGTTCAACAACTGTATCTTGCGCGATCATGGTCGCAACCGAACCGCTAGGCGAATTCTGATCGACTACTATGAAGCTCGCGGGGACACGGCGCAAGCCGACCTGCAGCGGGCTCTCTGGGCAAAGCAATATCCGATTCGGAGTACATACGATACGGCTTATGTCATGTCAATGAGCGACAGGTGTCTTGACGCCGAGCCTATGCTCAAGCAGGTTATCAAAGAGTATCCCAACTACTCTGGCGCATATAGCAACCTGTGCTCCTGCTATAACAAGCAATTCAATTACGACTCCGCTCTGGTCTATTGCCAGATCGCCGTGGGAATGAATCCGTATGATGCGTCGGCTCAGAACAATCTCGGCCTTGTTTACAAGGCGTTGGGGCGAAAGGACGAAGCCAGGGAGCAGTTCATCGAGGCTTACAAATCTGGTAAGGAGCACATGCAGGCGGCCTATAATCTCGCTCATGCCGAGTTGGACCACGGGGATGTCGCGGCGTACGAACGGCTCATCCAGGAATCGGCGACCCAATCAAATGCGCCTCCCGGACCGGCGTTCGAACTGGCGAGGTTCTACGCGGCAAAGGGCAGGTATCGAGAGGCTGCTGAATCGCTCGACCTTGCCATGACACACGGCCTGAGTACGGCACGCGTGTTTGACGCCGTGCGGCGGTTCCCACAGATAAAGAGTTATGCGGGCCAATACGAACATCTAAGAGAGATCCTGACGGACAGCGCATCCGCGGGAAGTCAAAAGTGAGGGATTCTGGTGGTATCAGTGGCCGTAGTTTGGAAAAGTCTCGTGCTTAGACTTCTCTATCTTTTGCTGTTGGTGTTGAGCGTTTCTCAGGCCTTATCCAGCACCAACCGCGGCCCCGCCGCCCAGTCATTGATCCACACGATATTTGGTGGAGCCCGTGACAGTGATACGGTGAACATGTCCATCGAGTGGGCCGAGCACAAGACGTGGCTGCCTCAGTATTCTCCGTGCTGGGATGCCGCCGATCGTGCGCGTCTCATGCAAGGGCCGGGTTTTCCCGATTCGTCCGCTGCCATTCATATCTCGGGAGTCGAGTCCCTCCGAGGATTCTGGCCCTGGTGTCCCAACAGCAAGATCCTTCTGGTATATGACCCGTTGACGGGGGCAGCTGCCGGTCAGGGATGCGGTGATGTCGACGAAAACCCGCACATTGCTGGTTCTGCGGATGGCGTGACGTTCCAGTCGCTTCGGTTCGATTGGGACAACGACGGTGTGATTGATGACACCCTGATGCCAATGGTGGCGTACAACGGCGATACGGTAATCTGGGGCTGCGACACACCGGGATTCACGCCGGATACGGTCTATGGCGGGGATCTGATAGGACAGGGAACGGACAACGGCCCCTATCTTTCCGATCCCGATTTGTATCCCGACCGGGCTGACTTCCTCCATCTGGCCTACCGCCTGGTCTTCCGGGGCAATGGCGACTCCGCGGCAATTCTGGAACGTACCACGGATTCGGGTCTGACCTGGACCCAGCCGCGCATGATAATCTCTGAGGGATGGACCCCGGGTTTCAAATTTGGAGCACATTCCGCCCTCGTGTCACCGAGCATGGTGCGGAGGGGGAGTGACACCATCGACTGTTACGTGGTTGAGATGGACACGAACGTAGTAAACCATCACTCGGTCTTTGCGAGATATAGAAACGTCGGACCGGAATACGACTTGGGGTGGCATTACCTGGATACGGTTCATTATGTCCCGCTTTCACCGAGATACAATCTCTGGCACGCGGAGTTCATAAAGCAGGGAGATCGGTGTTGGGGACTGATTACCGAGGGGGACAATGTCACCGGGATTCAGAGAACCCGTCTGGTTCTTGCAGCGATGAGCCCTGCGGGTGATGAAGTCACCGCCATTTGTCTCCTTTCCGATACCGTGACCATACCAATCACCCGAGCGGACTCGACCCACAATGTCCAAAACTATCGCTCATGGGGCTACTGGGAAGGTAGCGACCTGATTCTGTACATGTCTGCTGCTGGGACACAGGGCAAATCAAGTACGCCAGCCTGGGGCACTTACCGTGAGGTCGTCCATTTTGGGCCTTCTCGTGCGACCGACACGCGATTCTAAATGTACGTGGCGACCTCGTGGATGGGTCGACTTCGGTCCGTGCTGAGACCGTCGCGACAGTATCCACAGGCTTGGCATTGTCCGGATCAATTGAAGTGCAGGTACTCCTGGCATGGGACTCGTGATTGACAACAATCCGAAATCGGGGTTCGCACGTTTGAGCAGGGTTCGGTAATAACAGGGTGGGACTCCTGCTTTTCCCTCCCCGTCCCCCTACTGCCGACGCGCATTCCGGCAGGCCCCGGGGCAGGTAGAGATCAGTTCGAGCTTCACGAAAACGGCAGGTTTACTATCATAGAACATGGCACAAAAATCGGGGGCGGGTCAGTTACTTTGTCATTCAGTGGGTTCAATGTGAATATACAATGGTTTCCCAAACTGTCGACCTGTGTGCTCAGTATGAAGGCCATCGCACAGACTGTCCCCTTTGTTGAAGAACCCCGCGGCTCCCGCCGCAATTCAACGATAATCCGCCGTTCCACAATCGTAATAGATCATCACGCGAGCTCCAATCGCCGACCTTGTCAGACAAATCGAAATCTGCAACCTGTTCGGAGCCCGCGTGCGACAGACCGACTTCGCCCACGACAGACCTGACGGGCCCGGGCCGCGCTGCGGAAGCTGCGTTAAGTGATTAGGAATCAATCCGTTACTCAGGCGGACGTCCTCGCCTCACGGAACGTGCGTTTGGGGTAGGTCTCATACCTTAACTTGGGACCCGTCGGCTGCTTCCCCCGGCGCGCGTCACATGGGATGAGAGCGAGCAACCGCCGGCATGAATCCCTATCTTCAAGATGCAGAAGCCCCGTTCTTGAGAACGGGGCTTCTTATGGCAGACTTACCGGTTCTCTTTCGACTGTTGTTCCGACTTACTCACACACCGGATCTGGCCCGCCCCGGAACAGATAGGACACAAGATACGTCAGATCCGAGATATTGATCTCGTCACGGCCGTCGACATTCGCGGCGGCAATAACCGACGGCGGCGGACCGCCCTTGAACAAATAACTGACTAAATATGTAAGGTCAGATATATTGACCGCCGCGGAACCGTCGATGTCGCCGCAGATGTAGGCCGCGGCGCTCATGAGGCCGATCAGATCACCGGTACTATAGACACTCCCGATGATATCCAGACGCCGGTCGTTGTCCAGGTCGGCCGCTGCCAGTGCCTGGCAGTAACGGTTGGTCAGAAGCGTATCCACAACCCCAAACCGACCCGTGCCATTGTTGAACTGGCGGACGAGCAAACTGTGATCCATATCGTTCATGACGATGTCCAATGCCCCATCACCGTTGAAATCACCGTAATCGAGATCAGACGGATTCAGTG
Source organism: uncultured Ignavibacteriales bacterium (assembly GCA_964414435.1). Taxonomy (GTDB): domain Bacteria; phylum Zixibacteria; class MSB-5A5; order GN15; family FEB-12; genus JAGNLV01. Next base: position 3,644 of record CAYPYM010000107.1, read on the forward strand.
GCGACGCCCAGGTATCGGTTGTCGAAACTCCTGATCCGTTGCCGTCGCTGATGGAGCCGGCGTAGGCGCCGGTGAGCAGGATATCCGGGAAAGCGTCGCCGTTGAAATCGGCAACCACCATGTCCCGGATCGGAACCGACAAGCCGGTAAAACTCAGCGCGCCCGCGGTGAGTTGGCCCGACGCCGTCATTATGAGATTGCGCACATACCCATCGCTGCGGCGGGCCAGGATCAGGTCGAGATCCCCGTCGGCATCCCAATCGGCGGAACAGACGCGCCAGTCCGTCGACGAACCCAGCGGAACGGCTTGCATAAGGCTGCCGTCGCCGTCGAGAAGCATCCCCAACACAATACCGCCTGCGTCCGTGATCACGAACAGCTCGAAGGCGCCATCTCTATCGAAATCGCCGACAACCATTCGACCCAGCGGACCGGGAAAACCGGTGAGCGGTGTCGTGGTCCAGTCGACTCCGTTGCCTGCGTTTGTATAGACATCCAGATCAGGACTCTGCGACCCGGCTGCGAGAATATCGAGGTCACCATCCTGGTCGAAGTCCACCGTCTGGATATCGCCGAGCTCGAAGTTCGATGTGAGCGAAGCAACAGTCTGCATCGCCCCGGTTCCGTCATTCAGGAGGACCTTGAGAACAGAAGTACCGCTCCTGACCAGCAGATCGATATGTCCGTCGTTGTTGAAGTCGCGAGCGAGGATACGGCCAACCATGCTCGCGGACACCCCCAGCGAATCCCGGGTGAGCGCGGCGCTGTCGTTCGCAACCGCGGATCGGAACGACCAAACCATCGCACTGTCCAGACCGACACCTCGGGCGGATAGAAGCTGACAGGCAGCGGTCACGGAGATTTCGTCGCCCGGAAGCAACGGACCGGCCGGCGTGAATCGAATTGTGCGTTGCAGCGGATCATAGTCAAGCTGTCCGTCGACCCGCCCGCTCAATTTGCTCCAGACTGCAAACGACTGCTGGTTGATACTCGGTTCGTCCATGGAGGTGGTGAACCGAGCCGTCACGTTTGTTGTGTCCGCGACGTTGCCGGCGTTGATCGCCGGGGAGACCTGGGCGATCAACGGAGCGATCAGGTACAGCTCCGGCGTTGTCAGACCAAAGATATTCTCGAAGCCGTCGGGAAATGTCCCGGTCGGAGTCGACGGTTTGACATAGAGCAGATGCGACAGCCCGGAACTGTCGACGGCGATACCGCCCATTTCGGTGACAAGGGTGTCATCGGTTATCTGGTCGGGCGGGGACCACTCGAAGGGGCCGTCGACTATGTTCATGTCAGTGACATATATTTCGCCGTCGTACGGTCCCGTCTGCTTTTTCTCGAATCCCTGGTAGGCCAGATGAACGTAGCCCGAGTCGTCGAGAGCGAGAGCCGGACTGATTCCAAATCCGTCGAGGCTGTCGACACCCGCTTTCAGCACGCTCCAGCCACCGCCGTGGTACACTGATGTCGCGATCTCGATAGCGTCGCCGACACCGATCGTGTCGACATGCACCTGTCCGTACATATCGAGAACTTCCCGGTATCCCCAGCTCTCGGCAGCAACCATGCGATTCCCATTGGGCGCGGCCACGACTCGCGGATTGAACGGCCCGGTGAGCGAGGGAACCGTTTCCACGACTCCGGGGGTCCCCCCCGAGCCGATCGAGACAAGCTTGATTGTCCGGTCGTCATGCGTGTACGGATTGCCGTCGAGATCCTCGACCCAGGTCAGAAGTGCGTCGCCGGTGGCGGGATCGATCGAGATATGCGGCTGCAGATTATAGCCGGTCTGGCCGGGAATTTCCTGCGGCGCCGTCCAACTTGTGCCGTCATAGAGCGAATAGCAGACTCGCAGGGTCGTGCGATCGAACGCGCCGCCGCCCGGCTGCCGTACCCAGGCGAGATAGAGCAGTTCGTCACCGTCTGCACTGCCCGCGATTGTTGCCATACCATCGCGGACATTGTCGTTGGTGACTCGCATCGGCGCCCCCCACGTGCCGTCGGGATTGGTCACGACCGCCCAGATCTCCTGGGTGGCCATGACATTGAAAATGTCGTCGATCGAAAACGACGCCGAATCATACGTGGTCGAATTTTCCGTCCAGGCGGCGGCGAAACCGTCGGCGCCATACGGACCTATCGCCACGCTCGATTTTGCGTATTCGTTGGATCGGATCGACTGCGGTGCGGTCCAGCCGTCAGGGGTGAGGATCGACGCATACACGCCCGCCGAGTTCGTCGATTCGCGGTGGACCAGCGCGGCACTGACCGCGGTTCGATCGTTGGACGCCGCGATTGCCGGATGGTGATAGAAGCCGTCGGCGGCGCCACGGTCCTTCACGGCGACAGGGGCAAGCGCATCGTCGCCGGGTTTGGCACACTGGTCATAGATGTTCTTGCAGGTTTCCCATTCGTAGTCCCAGAAGAGAATTCCAAAACCGATGACGAAGCACATGTCCATCTGGAGGCATTCGTCGACATCGACAACGGGCTGGCCCTGGTCGATGTAGAATGTCATCGGCAGGCTTGTTGTGAAGACACCTTTGCCTGCGATCGAGGCCTCAGTGAGACCAAAAAGAACGGTGAGGCTGCCTCGGAGCTGAACCCACGGTGAGAAGTACGGCTCCACCACCACCTGTCCGTAGTCCGCCGGCGGCGACGGCGAGGCGAGTGTCCCCGGTTGGAGAATGATTCCTCCGCCGGCGCCAATGTCGAGGGATGCCTTGACATCGGCCAGTCCGGGAATCGCCAGGAGTGGGAAGTAGGCAATCGGCCCGCTGAAAATGGTCTGATTGAAAAGCTGCCAGTCATGGCCGTCCCAGGCGATCATGAACACCCGTTCTCCGCCAATCTCGCTCTGGGTGAGAGTCGGCTCGAGTTGATCGAGGATGACATAGCTGCCGAGAAGCTGCACCTGCATGCTCGAGAGGTCATTGATGGTGTAGGAACCGTCGAGATTGATCAGCTGCTGCGGTTCGAGACTCAGGTAGACTTTGTTCGCCAGTTCGATTCCGAACAGGTTGACGGAACCTTCATAGAGCGGCCAGGGGGGAGCCTCGGCCTGAAGAAGGTAGTTGGCCGGAGGATCGGGTTCAAACACGGCGTGCAGTGTATGTGCCCACGGGGCGTTTGATAGCGGCCAGTCTTCGGTGCGGAAACACCGCCGATCGTACTCGGTGCCGTTCAGGCGCAAGGCAAAAAGGTGATTTCCCTCCGGCAGGTTATAGAGCGATTGATCGGGGTAGTTCAGCGTTGACGCTGAGCCGAACGGTCCGTAGATGGTGTGGAACGTGCTGTCGTCGACGACCAGTTCGATACTGTCCAGATCGCTCTTGTCTCCGTCACCAAGACGAATCTCGATGGTGTTTGTGATCGGGACGGTTCGCACGAAATGATCGGCGTACTCGAACAGTGCCCGGGGCTGCTCAAGCACGCTTACAACTACATTCTTGGTTACGTACTGGGCCGAGGTCTGGAGCAATTGGTTCACATTGGTCTGGTAGTTCCAGAGCGTGGGGCCCGAGCCGGTGCCGTAGACAGTTGACGGTGGACTGGAGGCGAACAATTGACAGGGTTCCGGCTCAGGCTCGGCCGACGAATCGGGCGCGGTGGCCGCGAAGTCGACGCAAGCCGAACGGCCGGCTTTGTTCACCGGGCGGAAGGCAACCACCACCTGCTGGGCCGGCTGAAGCGTGAGCGCCGGGAGCGGTACGGCGACCGGGTGAACCGTATCGGGCGCCGACCACTGGGCGGCGATATCGGCGCCGGAGACTGTCGTTGTATGGAGAACGCCGGTCGGCAGGCGGTTCTCGTCGAGTTCGAATACCGTCATCTCGATATCGGTGGCGTCGTCAAAGGGTGCTCCCGGTTCGCTGTGCAGGGCAAAACCGATCTCGTGCATAAGACTGGAGTTGTATGGAGCCGGATTGCGGTACAGCGTCCCGACCGAAAGATCATCGCAGACTGGCAGAGGCACCATACCGGCTCCCGGGCCGGGAGCCTCGACCTGTACGACGAGATCGTAGGTGGTGTCGCTGGCGAGGTAGCCGTAGTGGTCGAGGGCGGTCCAACCGCTGATCCAGAGGTTTGAGTCGGGTCGGAAGGCACCGATGTAATCGACTGAGTCGAACCAGTTTGAATGGTAGGCGAATCCCCCGTGCTCGGCATAACTGCCGACTGCGGGACGAGGATCGAGCCCTCTGCTTTCAGGAGTTCGGTCGATGCTGTTCAAGAGGGGATCCGTAACGGTATCGGTGAAGGTTTGGGCCGTCATGAAAGCCAGGGCGGCAGGTTGAGGGTAAACAGCCGACCACGAGATGCCCCCACCTAGATACCACCAGATATAGTCGTCGAACCACGAGTCCCAAAGCAGCAGCAGCCACATGCTCGAGCCGTCCGGCCACCGGGCCGTCGTGCGGATGTCGGCCGGCACGGGCTGCCCGGCCTCGTCCACGAGCCCGACCAGCGCGCCCTCGCCAACCGCTCCTCGCGGGATCGGGAGCCCG
>CAYPYM010000108.1:0-8138 GCA_964414435.1 uncultured Ignavibacteriales bacterium
GCCGTCGGAAACCTCGAATTTCCCGGGGCGCTCTACCACCCCCGTAGCCGCACCTTTCGCGACCCCGAATAACTCGCTGTCGACTATGCTGTCGGCGAGTTCGGCGCTGCCGCATCGGACAAACGGCTTGTCGCCGCGCCGCGACAAGTGATGAATCCGGCGGGCCAGTAAGCCCTTGCCGCTTCCGCTTTCACCCAGAATCAGCACCGGGTGGTCCGAACGGGCAATCGCCGGGAGATCCTTCAGCAGGTCCAGGGTCACCGGATCGGCCGTGAGAAACGCGTCGCCGTCATCTGACCGGCGCAGCTCCGCGGTCAGCTCGCGATTGATGATGTTTATGCTGCGGAACTCACGCAGCGTCGACAGCACGATCGCCACGAAATTGGCGATGGCCAGGATAAAGGTGATGTCGTCCTTTTCGAAAAGGGCGGCGATCATGTGATGGTCGAGGTAAAGTGCACCGACATTCGTATCATCCTGCAGGATCGGCACGCAGACAACCGAGAGGATGTTATGCCGGAGGACACTCTGATATTCCCGGGTGCGATCGTCGACCGTGGCGTTGTCGATAATCAGCGGCTTGAGCTGCCGCGATGCGTCCATCGGAACGCGCGAACTGATTTCGGTGATATCCCCCAGGCTCCCCTCGTCGCAATTGTAATATGCAGCGACATACAGGTCCCCCTCCGCCGGGTTCTTCAGCAATAGGGCGCCGCGCTCGGCGCCAGTCTCATTCACGGCGAATTCGACCAGCTGCGCCAGCGCACCTTCGTAATCCGCGGCGTTGCGAAGAACCTGCGAGATGCCGTGGATCGAGTTGACAAGATTGCGGTGGCTGTCGCCGCCGGCCTTGAGCTCCGCGATTCGAGCCCGGGCCCGGGCGGCCAGGCCGGGGTTGCCCATCGCCGTCGCGGTCTGCTCCACCAGCGCGAGGTATTTCCGACCGAGGGCATCCCGTCGATCGTTGAGATACAGGTCGGCGATCTTCTGCACCGTGACTGCAACCAGAAAGCGCTGGCCCCCTTTCGAAAACGTCTGAAAGGCGTCCTTGAGTGTTCGCAGCAGGGCCTTGGAATCGACGCTCGCGGCTTCGTACACGGGCAGCAGCGCGCTCAGCGCTTGAAACAGAGGTACCGGCGATTCACCGAGGAGATGCCGCAGGGGTGCAATTTCGGCGATGACGTCGGCACGGGCGGCTTCGTCGCGCAACAGAAGATGATAGGCACAGAGCAGTGCATAGTAAGCGGCGCGGTGCTCGACCAGCGGCCCCAGCAGCTCGCGCAACTGCGCCACATCGGCATCGCCCCGGTTGAAAATTCGGTTGAGGGCCCGGATGAGCCCAATCTCCAGAACGACCGCCCGACTGTCCGTTTTCCGCGCGATATCAAGCGCCCGATCGCTGAACTCGTCGCACTGATCGGCTTCACCCTGCCACAGGGCGCACTCGGCCAGACAGCTGTTGACGGCGGTGTGGTCGGCCTGGTTCCCTCCATACGCAAGCAAATCACCCGCCTGGAGCAGCATCGCCCGGGCGTCATCGAGCCGGCCTGCCTGAAGCCGGCCGAAACCGATCTGGAGGCGAAACGCGGCCAGCGTGCTCACGTCGCAGGTCTGACGAAGGACTTCGGATTCAAGTCGCGAAATCCAGTATTCGCACTCTTGCAGCCTGCCCATGCGGACACTGAGCAGAATGAGCGGGCTCATAAAAGCGGCCAGCCAGGCCGTATTGTCCAGCTTTCGAGCGAGCCGGAGACCGACCTCAGCCCAGTGGTAGCCCTGCCGGTATTCCCCCAGTTGCCCGTGAGTCGCCGACAGAACCGGCAGGGTCAGCAACAGCCGATCCATCCTGCCTGCCTTGCGGCACAAGGCGATCGCTTTCAGGAGATAGTCGCGCGCGGCTTCCGATTTTGCCTGCTGAAAGAGCAACCCCCCCACCGCATAATAGGACATACCGAGCTCGACCGGGTCGAGGACATTCTGCACGTCGGTGATCGTGCGCCGTACCAGATCGTCGAGATCGAAACTCTCGCCGAATTCCACCTGCGCCATCGCCGTCACACGCCTGACCGACACCTGCCGGGCAACGTTGCCCTCGCGCTCGGCCTGCTCCAGCAGCCGTGCCAGAGTCGCCTTTGTCTCGGTCGGCTGATTGGTCATGTAGTACATCCGCGCCACCTGATACAGCAGCGGGAACCGTCGCTCGTCATCCTCGGGCAGCTGGTCGTAGAGGACAAGACGAGTCTCCAGCGATTCCGGCAGGCGGTTGAGACCCGCCGCCGTTTCGCCCAGCCACTCCAGCGCCGAGTCGAGCTGCTTGCGGTCGGCGCCGCCGTCGCGACGGATCCGTTCGACAGCGTGCTTGAGCCCCAGATAACCCCACAGAAGCTGGCGGCCCGAGGCGAGTCGTCCGGCCCACGCGAGTATGCCGGACAGTCCGGCAGAGTCGCCCGACAAATCCAGTTCGGGTGGCCATACCTCCCGTCCGGCAATCCGACCGAGCGCGCCGAACAGAGAGAGCGTCGCTTCATCCAGGGGCGATACGACCCAGTTGCCGGCGGCCTGCTGCACGGCCCAGCCGCCGCAGTAGTCGCGGAAGAGATCGAAGGCCGCCCGCCGGTCGGTTGTCCAGGCGGCGGCAAGCACGGCGACGAGACCGCTATCGAGGCCGATGATGCCGGTCTCGGCGAAAAAGCGCCGCAGGCGGGCCTCATCGCCGAAAAGACCACGGTTGCCCGCGCGGAACCGGGTCAGCAGAAGCATGGCCAGAAGGCGGCGATCGAGGTCGCCCCGTTCGGCGCCATCGATCAGGCCGGCTCGCTCGAGCGCCGCGACCAGCGAAAGCGGACGAAGCAGAGGATCCTCGAGCGTCATTGCCCCCACCAGTTTGTCCATCGCGCTCCGGGTTTCGGGAGCAAGGCTGCCGTCGCCGCTCAGGGCTCTGGCGACTGCCTTTCCCAGCGAATACAGGTCCGACTGGGTATAGACCTTGTCGTTGCGATCAATCTCCGGTGGGATCAACTCGGGCGTGCCGAGCTTTTTCGCCTGCAACCGAGTTCCGACCGGGCAGAGAAAATCCAGATCGATAAGAAGGAGCTCTGCCCCATCTTTGCCGCCGACCAGGAAGTTGCCGAGCTTGAGATCGCAGTGAACCAGTCCGAGGTGATGCAGGTGATCGACCAGGACTGCAATTTCGGGGAGAAGGCGTTTCCAGTCTTTCCGAAAGCGGGCCGCGTCGAGCGGCTGCCAGGTGTCCGGATCGAGATAGGCGTACTCGACCGTCAGCCGCCCCTCGTCGCGATACCACCGCCGGGCCGTGATGATCCGGGGGTGCCGCAACCGGGCCTGGCATCGGAGCGATTCGGACAGCACGGTATCCTGCAGCGCCGCGCCGAGTTCGCAGTCGGGATTGGGCGTCTTGACGAACAGCCGGTCACCGGTCACGCGGTTGATGGCGATCCGTGACTGAGTCAGATCGTTGGTTGAGACGTGTCCCGGCCGCCGCGGAAAACGCACGCGATTTTGATTGTCATCTTCCGACATTATAAAAGACTACGAATAGAATTGAAACCATCCACGAAACTCCCGCGACCCACTCTAAGAGTAGCATCCTACCCCACTATTATAAGCACCTGCCCGGAAATTGCAACAGGGCTTCACAAAAAAGGACCATTCCCTGCCACATTGTGACACCTTCCGATAGGTGAGCCGGGCCGGATATCGTGCCGCCCGGAGCCCGCCGGGGCTACTATTTCGACGCCCCGACAGCTGTCCGACCACTGCATCAAGTGATTATGTTTCAGGTAGTTATGTGGGCCGGCAGGGACACACGAAAGAGCGCAGACGGCACCATCGGTTGCCCGCCGCCTTCACCGGGCAGACTGGCCCCTCGGTCCGGATGCGGTCAACTTACGATGTAAACCGGCGGCTGTCCGGCTAGTCGGATATGTGCGGAAATTCGAACGTGAAGGTGGATCCCTGACCCGGTTCGCTGTCGATCTCGACCCGGCCCTCGTGATTCGCGACGATGCGGGCGCAGGTCACCAGGCCGTATCCATGGCCGCCGGTCTTGGTGGTCAGGCGAGAGCGGAACAGCTTGCTCCGGACTTCCTCGCTCATACCGGTACCGTTGTCGGCGACGACGAGTCGCGAGTGGTCCGGGCCGGCGATAGTCTGCACCGTTATCCAACCCACTTCCCGTTCGGCGTCGGCGATAGCGTCGGCGGCATTGTTCACCAGGTTGAGAAGCAACTGGGCCATCTGATCGGCATCCATATGGAAAAGGGCCAGGTTCTGGTCGAATTCGGTCCGAATCTCGATCCGCTTGAATTTCTTCTGCACCCTGACGAATGAGAGGACGTCGGAGACCACCGTGTTCAGGTTGACCAGTTTCTTCTCGGCGTCATGGCGGCCGTAATCCATCAACCCCGCCGTGAACCGCTTCATCTGCTGGACCGATCCCTTGAGGCGTTCGATCGAAGCGTTGGCCTTCTCGGTGAGATTCCGCTGGATGGCGAGTTCGGTCAGTTCGACGCCGCCGAGCACCAGGCCGAGGAAGTTGTTCAGTTCGTGGGCGATCGATGATGCCATCACGCCCTTCTCGGCGAACTTCTGAAGCTCGAACAGGCGCTGATCGCTCTCCTTCTGATCGGTGATGTCGTCGACCGACACGATGATGTCCGACCTGACGCCCGTCTCGCGTCGAATGCGGCTCAGCCGGACGTTGAAGATCGCCTCTTCCCCCGGTTTCCTGGCGACCAGGTTCTCTATGAGCGCGCCCTGTTTTTCCGACTGCCCTTTCATCAGGCGTCGTCCCCAGTTCGGGAAGGCTTCCTCGGTGAACAGATGATGAAGCGGGAGCGCCTCGACCGACTTGTACGTGATATCGTCGCCGCAGAAATGCTGCAGGATCTGCAGACCGGCCGCGTTGGCTTTCCGCAGCAGGAAGTTACTGTCGAAAACAAACACGCCCTGTTTGACGTTGTCGAGAATTTCGAGATACCAGGTGTTAAGCTGCGAGATCTCCATGAAGAGGAACGAGTTCGCGATCAGCGGCGTCACCGTGTTGGTGATCGTCGTGAGCAGGCCGATTTCGTCCTGCTCGAACGGCTTGCCGCTGGCTTTCGGCCCGAGGCCGAGAATGCCGATCAGGCGATGGTTGTGCAGCAACGGCGCCACCAGCACCACCCCCGCCTCGGCCAGGCGCATCAGCGTCGTCGAAAGCGACTGCGATTCCCCGGTGAGCAGGTCATCGACATGACTCGGCCGGGGATGACGCTGGAAAAACGTATCCTGTACCGCCACGCGGCTTACGGCGCCGATGGTCGGATGGGTGCGAAACCGCCCGGTCGAGAAGGCGATCGTGGGCTCGGTCTGCGAAAGCGGGTTGCGAACCGTGATAAACGAACTCGGCACCGAGAACTGCCCCGACAGCGTGAGCATGAGGATTTCGATCAGGTGATAGAAATCCGGATTGTCGGCGAACTGGCGCGTCAGCTTGGAAAGCGCGTCCAGCGCCATGACCGGTTTGCTCACCGGTTGTTGCTCGATCTCGGGCGAAAGATGTGTCGGTTCGCGGTGCCTGATCATCTTGCTCATCGCCTCAGAGATTCACGCCACAGAGTTCGGCCGCCTGCGTCCGGCCCTGGCGGATCGTCAGGTACTCATGCAGATCAAGCACCTGCAGGATGTGCATGATCGCCTTCGGCACATTGAAGAGGACAATGTCGCCGCCGATTTCACGCGAGTTCTCCACCGTGCCGAGGATCGAACCGACCCCGGCCGAGGAGAGGAACTCCAGGTCGGTCATATCGATCGCGATAAAACGGCAACCCGCCGTCTGCGCGGTCGTAATGGCATCGACCATCTGATGGGCGTTGGTGTTGTCGAGCGCCGTGCCGAGCGTGATCACCATCACCTCGTCGCCGACCGCCTGTTGTCTGATGTCGTGCTTGTCGTCCACTATGTCCGACTCCATCTCTTTTCCAGAGTAAGTAGGTTAATCGCCCCGTGCAGGCGCACATATTCTATTCGGTCCGTCAGTCTTCTGATCATCTCCAGCCCGAATCCCCGGCGCTGGCGCCCGTGCGCGGCCGCCCGCAGATCCATGCCCTGCGCCGACGTCGTGGGGTCGAAAAACGCCCCCGAATCGGCGAACGTCATCACGATCCGCTGCTCGTCGACCATCGCCGAGAAGACGATGCTCTCGGAGTCGCGGTTCCGCCCGTGGCCGGTGATATTCATCGCGACTTCGTAAAAAATCGTGCGCAGCTCAAACGCCGTCATCTCCGGCAAACGGAGGCGCTGGACGTACGTGATGAAGGACGCCAGGGCCTGGTCGACCGAGCTCGGCGCCGCGGAAAACTCGTCGGCATAGGTTTCGGAGGCATTCTCCAGAACCGGCCGCACCGCCTCGCGCAACTGCCGCGACAGGCAGGTGTCATCGAGCTGGAAGACATGAAACAGGTCCAGTACCCGCAGCACGCGGATCAGGCCGGACGACGGCTGATGGAGGGTCATCCCCACCCCGGCATCGTCGCACATGAGGTGCGCCTGCCAGAGAAGGTTGACGTGACGCGACGACACCTGCTCCAGACCGGAGCAGTCGAGCGTCACCGAATTCGGTACCGCTTTCAGAAGGCCTCGGAGGCGGTTTTCGAACTCGTCCTCGGTCTTCGGGGTAAGTGTCGACGGTACACTGAGCCGCCGTTCCTGTCGCGTTTCAGTGGGCACGGGCTGCATTTTCCTTATTTATCTTGTTATCGGCAGAAACCCCCGTCCATTTCATCGCCATGAGGGTGATATCGTCGTACTGGCGCGCTTCGCCGACAAAATCGCGGTGGACATCCAGGACCGATTCGATCAGCCGGGCCGGAGTCGATCGATCTGCTTTCCGCACCGTCTCGACCAGCCGATCCATGCCGAATTCGGCCTTGGCGCCGTTCTGAGCCTCATTTATGCCGTCGGTATACTGGATCAACCAGTCGGCCGGCGCCAGCGTCAGCCGGCCGGGTTCGATCCGCTCGATAAACTGCTCGTGGGACATCATGCCCAGCGGGAAACCGCGGGTCTTGATCAGGGCGACCTCACCGGTCGCCCCGTGGACATGGATGAGCGGGTTATGTCCGGCCGAGGCAAACTTGAAATCCCCGGTCGCAGCGTCGAGCAGGCCGTAGAACATCGTTACGAACATCCCCTTGCGGATATTCGGCAGCAGCTCCCGGTTCAGCTCGATGAGCATCCGGTCGGGCGACATGACCGCGCGCGACAACCGTTTCACGATATCACGGGTGAGCAGCATCATCAGCATTCCCGGCAGGGACTTGCCGGAGACATCGGCGACCAGAAAACCGAGATGGTGCTCGTCGAACTCAACAAAGTCGTAATAGTCGCCGCCGACCTCAAGCGCGCTGTTGTACGTGCCGGCAAACTCGAATCCGGCGCCTTTCGGGTAACGGCGAGGCAGGATATTTTCCTGAATCTCGCGGGCGATTTCCAGTTCGCGGGCGATTCGTTCCTTTTCGATTGCCTCCTGCTGGGCCACGTTCAGCTTGTCGCCCATTACCCGCAGCGTCTCGGCCAGAAAGCCGAATTCGTTGCGCGTGGTTATCGGGATGTCGATCCTGAGATCGTCGAAATCAACCTGCTTGAGCCGATTGGAGATGACCGACACCGGCCGAAGCTTCCGGTTTACCACGAAGGTCGTGATCGGCAGGCCGATCAGGAGCATCACGAGCGTGATCGACGCCACCGAGATGATTGACAACGTCCGCGCCTCGGCGATCGGGGCCGCCGACGATGCCGCCAGCAGCGTTCCCACTTTCAGGTCGTTTTCCCGGATCGGCTCTGCGATAAATATGGTGTCGCCCCTGACATCAAACTGCTCCCCCTCACGCATTCCCTCACGGCTGACATCGGTCCCGAACCGGGGCATGCGGGCTCCGGCGATCACCTGCTTGATATCGGTATGCGCCAGGAAGGTGCCGTCGCTGCCGGCGATTCCCGCCCAGTAGATATCGGGATTGTCGGTCTGGAGTTTCTTGCAGCTGTTGTTCAGCAGCAGGGCATCGGGACCGTTGGCGGCGATGATCAGCTTCCCGGCCGTTCCCGAGTACGCGCGCGCCTGTACCAGCAGCTTATCG